>DASXJO010000307.1:0-2637 GCA_036497385.1 Candidatus Angelobacter sp.
CTGGGCCGCGGACAGGAACGTGAACGCAAATAGTATGGTGAAAAACGCAAATACCTTATTCATGTACCCTCCTTGAGTTTTTGGATGATCAACACTGTCCCGCGTACATAGATCACCGTCAACCTCATGGTGTTGCCAATACATTGGAATATTTCCAAACGTGCAGCCTCCGGCTGTACAGGATTAGGAGACATTGTTTTTTATTCAATGGTGACCAGTAATCACCGACGGACGCTTAAAAAAGAGCGTGACCACGATGGCCACGCTCAAGCTGAGAGGGGAGCATGAAAGAAGGTCTTAGATGGGATCGGAGCCGAATTTAAAATTCTGCAACACTTTTTGCGCTTCCCGCATGGCCTGCTCGATTTCGGGAGAATCCAGCAAATTCCTTTGCATGCGATTTATATCCAGACGAGCTATGTTGCCGTCGAGCGAAGCCATATCTTCCAGAGAGATGATGCCATCGATATCAAGATCCTGCACCATGTCTTCAACGTTAGCGAGAGACGCCTGGAGTGCTTCGGCATCAAGATTCAGGAAGGACGAATCCCGCGAGCCGCGGTCTGGCAGCGTTACCGTGAGCGTTTGCTCGTGTTTATCCCGCATCACAACAACAGTCATCTTGCCGCCAGTACGGTGGTTGCGGAGAATGTGGCTCAGATCGCTGCGATCAGTGAGCTTTTCATTGTCGGCTTTCACGATCACGTCACCGGCTTTCAGTCCGGCTTTTTCCGCCGCGCTGTTTTTTTCTACCGAGCGCACCAGCACGCCTTCTCCATCTTTTACGCCAAAATATTCGCCCAGTTGGCGCGTCAGCCCTTCCGTCTGCACGCCGAGTACGGAAGAGTACGTTTGAATCTGGAACGGCAGGTCCATGCTGTTGCGAGGGAATTCACCGGCCCGAGGAGTGGGCACAAGGATGCGCGGAAGAGTTTGCGCCACCACCGCGCCGTGGTCTGCCAATTGAACGCTGATCTTCATGGGAACGCCATCACGGCTGATGCCGATTTTGACCGTGCGTCCGGGCGGCACTTCACGAATGAGGCGACGTATCTGCTCTTCGCTCTCAACGGCAGTGCCGTTGAAATCGAGAATTACATCGTGTTCGCGCAACCCGGCTTTGCCAGCAGGCGCATCAGCGTCCACCATCGTGATTTCCACTCCGCGCTCTTCTTTCAGTTTAAGCGCTGCCATGCGGTCTGTCGTTACGTCGCGAATATCAACGCCAAGGTATGACCGGCCTGCGGCAGAGAAGTAACCTTCTGCCGTGTGGGGAACTGCCTCCGGTGTGGACGAAGGCTGGGATGCAATCAGCGGCATCGCCAGTCCAACGAGCAACAGCGCGACTGTTTTTTTCTGAATCATAGGGAATGCTCCAAAAATTTCTGTTACGGTCTTGCTTCTCTCTTAATCTCAATATTTCCCGCCGTGGTGTGGACGTGCAGCAGCGGGCCGCCACCGTTCAAACTTCCTTCTGCAAAAAATTCGCGCGGCCCCATGGTGGCTGAAGGATAAGTAATCTTCAGTTCGCGAAACTCACTGCGGATGCCGTAACTCCGTGCCGCTTCCACCGTCGCGCGCACGTTCACGCCCAGACCTTCCGGCACAAACACAATAATGTCACCCATCTGGGTTTCCAGCTTGGAGTCCGTAAATGGCTCGCCGCCCGACGCCAGCCTGGCCATAATCGCGCCCGCGCCTGTTTCCGCGCGTACTCCGCCCCGGGCCGGCCCAATATGGATACTTCCCCCAGCAGTCTCAATTTCCGCCGCGCCGGCAATATCATTCAGCTGGATATTGCCGCCACCAGTTTCAGCCTTGATCTTGCCATCGCACTTCGTCACCTGGATCGATCCACCGGCTGTTTGCAACGTCATCACCTTGGCCCATCCGATGTTCAAATTCCCGCCGCCGGACCGCGCCGTCACGTGCCCCGCCGCCGACACCAGATGGATACTTCCGCCACCGGTTGAAGCTTCCACGTCATTCCCTACTTTGCCGATATCGATATTTCCGCCGCCGCTGCTCACGGCGATCACGCCAGTGATGCTGTCCAGTTGAATCCCGCCTCCGCCCGTCTTTGCCTCCACGCGTCCAGACAGATTCTTTGCCGCCACCGCACCGCCTTCCGTCTGCAAGCGCACCAGCTGCGTCTGCGCCGGCACTTTAATATCAAAATCAATCGAACCCTGGTTTGATCCTTCACAGTCCGCCTGCAACACCACCGCATCGCCGGAACTATATGTGGTGAACTTCATGTGGCTCAACTCGCGCCGTGCGCGATCTTCGCGGGCAGCGTGGACATGCTCGCGAATTGTGTACGTAACGTTATTCTGCTGCGCGCCCTCAATGTGAATTGACCCGCTGCTCGACTTCACTTTCACCGTCTTGCCCGCCGAAAACGTTCCTGAAACTTCCTGTATCCACTCATTGCCTTGCGCATGGTATAGACGCGGGCTCTGCGCGATCGCGGCAGCCATAGCCGTCAAGATCATCGTCGCGAGTTGGAGATGCTTTTTCATCGTTCCTGGTTCTTCTCTTTCGATCAGCGCATTCGTAAGCGCTACAAACCTTCCCCTTCCGATTCCAAGTCGCCTTCATCCTTCAAACAAAGCTAATTGCCAGCTGCAAATTGGT
>DASXJO010000308.1:0-11233 GCA_036497385.1 Candidatus Angelobacter sp.
GATTACGGCGCTTTCGTCGATATTGGCGGCGTTGATGGCCTGCTGCATGTGGCGGAAATTTCCTGGAGCCGCGTCAACAAGCCTTCTGATCTTCTTTCCGTGGGACAGGAAATTGAAGCGCGTGTTCTAAAAGTGGATCCGGGAAAGCGCCGCATCTCGCTCGGCATGAAGCAGCTTTTGCCGCATCCGTGGGATTCCGCCGCAGAAAAATACAAGCAGGGTGAACGCGTGCGCGGCACCGTCACTCGCCTGGCGGATTTTGGCGCCTTCGTGGAGATTGAACCCGGCGTTGAAGGCCTGATCCACGTTTCCGAAATGTCATGGTCCAAAAAAGTTCGCAAGCCCAGTGATGCGGTCAAAGTCGGAGAGACGGTTGAAGCCGTCATCCTGAGCGTGAATGTGCCGGAGCGGCGTATCTCGCTGGGACTGAAGCAGGCTCTTGGCGATCCATGGATTGAAGTGGCCAAGAACCTCACCATTGGCTCCGTGATTGAAGGTCCGGTCGTGAGCGTCACCAAATTTGGCGCGTTCGTGCAGATTGCCGAAGGCGTGGAAGGGATGATTCACGTCAGCGAAATCAGCGCGGAGAAAAGAATCAATCATCCCCAGGACGTGCTCAAGGTCGGGCAAACGGTGAAAGCACAAGTGCTCGACGTGGATGGAGCCAAGCGCAACATTCGCCTCAGCATTAAACAGATGGTCCCTTCCAGTCTCGACGAATATATTGCAGAGCACAAGGAAGGCGATAACGTCACCGGCCGCGTGCAGCAGGTGAATGGTGGCGTGGCGCGGGTTGAACTGGGTGAAGGCGTCTTTGCAACGTGCCACATGGTGGAAGAGCAACCGGCGAAGGAAGAAAAGACTTCCGCGGCAAAGGCGGCCGATCTCGGCTCGCTCAGTTCTATGCTCCAGGCGCGCTGGAAAAGCGGTGCTTCACCCACAGCAGCCAAGCCCGATGCTTCATCCGCAGGGCAGATCCGCAGCTTCCGCATCAGCAAGCTTGATCCGGCAGCCAAGAAGATTGAGCTGGAGCTAGCGAAGAAATAGGGCGCGAACAAGACATTTCTCGGTGAAAGGCATAACCTCTGCCGGAACTTCCAGACATCGTCGTTTACATGGAAGCGCTGGAGCAGCGTGTGGTCGGCCACGTTCTGGAAAGCCTTGAGGTGCGCGGCCCCTTGCTTCTTCGCACCGCCGATCCGCCGGTCTATTCAATTCAGGGCCACCGCGTCATCTCTCTGCGCCGCATCGGCAAACGCATTGGCTTCAGATTCGATAATGACCTCTGGCTCGTGTTTCATCTCATGATTGCGGGCCGTTTGCACTGGAGCCAGAAGAAGAAAACAGCCGATGGCCGCCGCACCCTTGCCGCCTTTGACTTCGACAATGGCACGCTCACCCTCACGGAAGCAGGCACGCGCAAGCGCGCATCGCTGCACCTAGTCGTTGGAGAAGCTGGTCTGGCCGCACTTGATCCTGGCGGCATTGATGTTTTTGCCGCGTCGCTCGATCAGTTCAGTTCCGTGCTTACTTCAGCCAATCATACTTTGAAGCGCGCTCTCACCGATCCACGGCTCTTCAGCGGAATCGGCAATGCTTATTCAGACGAGATTCTTTTTCATGCGCAACTCTCGCCCGTGCTGCTAACGCAGCGTATGAAGCCCGACGAAATCAAGAGGCTCTTTGAAGCGACGAAACAAACGCTGAAGCAATGGACTGAAACTTTGCGCAGAGAGAATGGCACAAAGTTTCCTGAGAAGGTTACGGCGTTCCGCGATGAGATGGCGGTACACGGCCGCTATGGAAAGCCCTGCCCACAATGCGGCGCGAAAGTACAGCGCATCCGCTATGCGTCGAATGAAACCGATTACTGTCCGCACTGCCAGACCGGAGGAAAGCTGCTGGCGGACCGTTCGCTCAGTCGTTTATTGCGCCAGGACTGGCCGCGCACACCGGAAGAACTGGAAGAGCGCCGCAGGGCTTGAGAACCGAGATTATCGCTTCTTATCGCGGCGATATTCATCCGAAAGGCGCTCTACCTCGGCCTCACTGGTAATGCCAAGGTTCTTGCCTTTGGTGCGAATCCGCGCGAGCAACCCTTCCGGTTTATCCTCGAAGCTCCCGTGTTTGCCCACGCCCGACGTGAACCGCTGCGCTCCGGTTCGCGATTCCCCTGAGGCCAATACTTTCAATCCGTGTTTCAGTTCATTGCGCCGCGCATCTTCCCACGGTAGCGACCACTGCTCATAGACCGACATGCGGTCGGCACGCAAGCCATGCTGCGGAAATCCGGCAAGTGTGTGCGCCAACTCAACCGCTGCTTCCAGCGCTTTGCCCAGGTCCACCAATCTGTTCACCAAGCCTATCTGCAATGCTTCTTCAGCCGAGACGCTGCGCCCTGTCAGGATTAGATCGAGCGCGCGGCCGTGGCCGACCATGCGTGGCAGCCGCACCGTTCCCAGATCGACCAGCGGAACTCCGAAGCGCCGGTTATACACGCCGAATACTGCGTCTCGCGCGGCTATACGAAGGTCGCACCACAACGCCAGTTCAAGTCCGCCGGCGACTGCATGGCCTTCCACGGCGGCGATTATCGGTTTGCTCAACTGCAACCATGTTGGTCCCATCGGTCCGGCGCCGTTTTCGTCAATCGCCGTTCTGTGTCCGTCGGCTACTTCGCGCAGATCGGCTCCAGCGCAGAACGTTCTTCCGGCTCCGGTTAGCACTGCGGCGCATAGCTCGTCGTCAGCCTCAAATTGCTTGAACGCATCCGCCAGCGCGTCGGCCGTAGCTGAGTCCACAGCATTGCGCACTTCCGGACGGTTGATGGTGACCGTAAGCACTTTACAGTCACGCGTCGTGATGACCGAGTTGGTCGACATCGTCTCTCTTCCTGAAAATTCTCTTTCTGAATATCCCCGCTCATCCGCGAAAATCCACTGTAAATTCTTCCCAAGCTAGCTCTGCGCAGCCGCGACATTGGTTCTCGCCAATTGCTCAGCAATAGCGCCTATTCTGTCTAAAGCTTTGCGCACCTTCTCCGGCTCATAGCCCACGGTGATCCGCAAATGATTTTCCGTTCCCAGATATCCTCCCGGCGCCACCAGCACAGAAGCCCTTGTGCGGATGTGGTCGGCCAGTTCCGCCGATTTCATATCAAAGTTGTAACCGACGAACGCGATTGAAGTCGCCACCGCCTTGGTGACTGAAAATCTGCCTTCCTGCTCACGCACCCAGTTTTCCAGCACGGCGTGGCCTTCGCGCGAAAGCTTCTTCTGCCGATCCAGCAGCATTTGTCGCTTGGCCGGTAGCAGGGCAATTTCCGCCAGCTTCATGCTTGGACCAGCAGCGGCAATCACGGCGTATTCGTGCCTTCGCCACAATTCTTCAACCATCTCCGGCGACGCCATCGCCCAGCCGATGCGCAATCCCGCCAGACCATACGCTTTGGACATGCTGTTTACGCAGATCGCGCGTTCATACATTCCCCAGAAACTTGGTGTTTCTTCTGCGGCAAGTTCTGTGCCGCGATACACTTCGTCCGCATGCAGCCATACTCCGGTCTTTTGGCAGATGCTCACGATCCGCGCCATGTCGTCGCGCGAGAGAATGCTTCCGGTCGGATTATTAGGATTCACAATAGAAATAAGTTTGGTTTTTGGCCCAGCCAGCGACTCGAGTTCGTTGAGATCCAGCCGCCAATTGTTTTCCTGGCGAAGCTGTGTCTCCTTTACCCGGCAGCCCGCATTTTTCGCCAGTCCCCACACCTGCCGGTAGCCCGGCGAGACGACAATTACTTCGTCGCCCTGCTCCAGCAATGTATTGCAAACCATCCAGTTGGCCTGCGCGGCTCCCACGGTGACCAATACGTTTCCCGCCGATGCATTTGGATACAGCGCGGCAATGCGTTCGCGCAGCAAGGTTGTGCCGTTCACCTCAGGATAGTAGAGCGGCATCTCAAGCAGAGGCCGCGCGTCCTCGCCGGCCAGCAAGTCGCTTACGTTGGCGCATTTTACGGAGCTATCGGCCAGGTTGATCTCCACCGAGCGCTCAAATTGCGACTGAAAATATTCCAGATCAAAGTTTTGAAAATTCATAAATTGAGTACTTAGTATTTAGCTGCAAAGCCTATGACTTTTCGGTATGTCCAGACAGACTGAAAGCTTTCAGGCAAGGCTAAATACTAATTACTAACGGCTGCTTTCCTCTGCCTTTTCCAGTAAAAATAAAATGGTACTCCCAGCAGCACGATGGCAGTTCCCACCAGCGTCTCTTTTTTCTTTTCCACCGCGGCGTTGATCGCCCATAAGCTTCCCAGCACCACATAAATCGCAGGCATCCAGGGATAGCCGGTACAGCGGTAAGGGCGCGGCAGGTCCGGCTTTGTGCGCCGCAAGATAAAAAGTCCCGCCACGGTCAACACGTAACTCAAGACCATCATGAACATTACGTAGGTAAAAAGCTCGTCGTATTTGCCGCTTAGCGCCAGCACTGATGCCCAGATCGCCTGCAACACCAGGCTCATCACCGGCGTGTGCCACCGTGGATGCACTTTGGCCAACGCGTGAAAGAAGATGCCATCTTCCGCCATGGCGTAATAGACGCGCGCGCCGCTCATCAGGCATGGAGCCATGGCCCCGAAACAAGAGAGCGCCACCATCATGGAAAGCCACGGCGCTACTCTGCCGGAAAACATTGAGACCGCTGCCGTTTGCGCCACAGCTTCCTGCGCGGCGATCTCATGCATGGGCAGCGCGTAAACATAAACTGCATTGATGGAAATGTAGACCACTCCAACAAGGATCAAACCCCAGATGAGCGCGCGTGGCACGTTGCGCTGCGGATTTTTTACTTCCCCGGCAACAAACGTGATGTAAACCCAGCCATCGTAGGCCCAGAAGACGGCAATCAACGCTATGCCCACGCCGGTGACGATTGAGGCGTGTTCATTTGCGGCGGGAACAAGTGAATGGCGGAAGTGGTCCCATGATCCGCGTCCCAGAAGCAATCCGCCCAGCACGAAAATGGCAATTGCGCCGAACTTTGCCCAGGTGGCAACGTTCTGCAAAATTGCGCCCTTCTTCACGCCAAATATATTGATCAGTGTTTGCAGAGCAATCGCGGCCAGCGCGATCAGGTGGCCGCGCGTTATATCGACGAATCGCAGGGGAAGAATCACCTGCTCCGCATGCAGGACTGGAAAAGTCTGGCCCAGGTACGTTGCGAATCCCACGCCGAGCGCGGCTACCGTCCCGGTGGCGCTTACGGTGAAATACATCCAGCCATAGAGAAAGCCGGCGGTGTCACCGTAGGCTTCGCGCATGTACACGTACTGGCCGCCGGCGTGGGGAAACATGCTTCCCAGTTCGGCAAACGCAAAGCACGCCAGCAGCGCCATGCCCATGCCCACCACCCAGACGGTGAGAAAAAGCCAGGGATGCCGTGTGTTAATGGCCACATCCTTGGCCGTGAGAAAGATGCCCGAACCAATGATGCCGCCCGCCAGCAAGAGAATGGAGTCGGTAAGGGACAGTCGGCGGATGAGTTTAGCGTCGCTTGGCAATAGGGAACCGCCGCTGTATCGCGGCTTGGATATAATCGCGTTTTTGGCGGCCTAGTTCAAGGCTTGTTTGCAAAGAGGTTGTTTACAATCGCATAACGCGTTGCAGAAGGCGTTCGACTCAATTGCTCCGCCAGGATATTTGCGGCAATTAAGATAGAGGTCCGGAGAATTTGATGGTCATTAAACCGCTTTACTTGCTGGCAGACAGCCAACTGTTCTTTTGGAAAAGCGAGAGTGTTTCGCTGGCGGAAATGCTTCGCGCCGATCTGGATACAACTAATCCCAAGGCGGCATACGTTGGAGCGTCCAATGGCGATCAGCCGGAATTCTATAGCCTGTTTCAGGCAGCAATGGACGCAATGGGAATCTCTGATTGCCGCGCTGTGCCGTCCCAGCCATCGCGTGAAGACACTGCATTCCTCGAAGAGGCTGATCTGATCGTGCTTTCCGGGGGCGATGTTGAACGAGGTTGGAAAGTGTTCGAGCAGAACGGGCTCAAAGAGCTGCTGCCCCGCAAGCGCTTCGATGGAGCCATTCTGATGGGCGTTTCGGCAGGGGCGGTTCAGCTGGGATTAGGGCACCTGAGCAACGCGGCCCAGCCCAAGCCGCTTGATATGTTTCGTTTCGCTCCGTTCTATGTTGGCGCCCACGATGAGGAGAATGACTGGTGGGACCTGCGTGCCTTAGTGAATCTTTCCCAATCCGATGTGCGGGGCATCGGCATTCCGGCCGGCGGAGGCGCGGTTTATCAATCCGATGGAACGTTGGAGCCAATCCGAAAACATTTGACCGAGCTAACCAAGGAAAGCGCCAGGATTACCGAAAATGTGCTGGCGCCGCTGGTTGGTTAAAGATTGTGCGCTGAAAACTGGTTCGCTGAAATCCATTACGGACGATTGGGCAGTTTCACTTTGCGGTCTTCCGGCTTCATCTTGTTGAACTCTTCTGATTTGCCTTTCGGAATGCTCAGCACCGTCCACTCTGATCCGCGCAAGTGCTTGCCCACATAAAGAATCTGTCCAACGTGATACGCCGTATGTAGCACGCTTCGAGCCATCGCCTGCAGGATGGTGTGGGGCTCGCCGCGGATCGTCACTGTCTTAACAAAATCCTCTGGTTTCAGTGCCGCGATGTTCTCGAATACCAGATTGAAGCTCTCTTCCCAACGTCGCATCAGATCGGCGCGGGTATCCGCCTCGGTCAGCACAAATTCCTGGTCGCGATGGCGGTCCGGCTTTTCGCCATCGGTGGTGAGAAAACCCAGCCAGCGGGAACGCAGGTTACCGGCCACATGTTTCACAATCTGGGCCACGCAGTTCGACTCAGTATCCGGGGCTTTGAAAAACTCAGAGTCACTCAACTGGGTTAACCCGCCATCAGCCAGGCGTTTATACCCGCGAAAGCTGCGGCGCACCTCGTCAAGGTAATCCGCCTGAAAGGACTTGCCATCGGCCATCAGTTAACCTCCTGATTCTTCTAGCTTAACAAGAATCTTGCACCCGAAATTGCCTGCGGTGCGTATAACTGTTCAAGAGAGGGCACTTGGAGCAAACGACGGCATTTGAAGATGACCGGCTCAAACTGGCGCTAAACCAGGCACTTACTGGCAATGCGCAGGCCTTTGCCGAGCTGGTGCGCGAGCATCAGGGGATGGTCTTCAGCATTGCCTATCACTTTCTTCAAGACCGCTCTCTGGCGGAAGACCTGGCGCAGGAAGTTTTTCTGGAGCTGTTTCAGAGTATCGATCGCATACAGTCTCCGGCGCACCTGACGTACTGGTTGAGAAAAGTCACGTCGAACCGCTGCATTGACCAGGGAAGAAAGAAGCAGCGCCGCCGCGAGATGGCATTGGAAGAAGCGCCAGAACCTGTAACCGCGTCAGGCCAGACCGACCCCATGCTGCTGGAGCGATTGCAGCAGAGTCTGGCTACGCTGCCGGAAAAGCAGCGGCTGGTGGTGATCATGAGATTTCAAGAAGGACTGGGCCCGGCAGAGATTGCGGAAGTCCTGGAAATGCCGGTGAACACCGTGAAGAGCACGCTGCATCGTTCACTTGCTGACCTGCGCAAGGGACTGACGCGCAAGATTCGAGAGGTACGATATGCATTTTTCTGAAGACGATCTTCGAGAAGCGCTCAAGCGCAAAGATCCGGGTGAAGGATTCACCCAGAGGGTGATGGCCCGGGTGAATCAATCCAAGGCAGAAGACACAACGCAACCGGCAATAAAGAAGACCAACGGAAAGTTTCTTTCCTGGTGGATGCAGCGACCAGTGTGGGCTGTGGCAGTCGTAGCAATGTTACTGGTGGCCTTCGGGATTGGCGGCTACCAATACTCTGAGTATCGCCATGCAGAAGAAAACCGCATTGCCCGTGCGAAACAGCAGCAGCTTCAGCAAGAGGCGGAGCGCGCCCGCGACCAGGCAATCATGGCCCTGGAGATTGCGCGGGCCAAGATGAACCATGTCCTGCAGCATGCTCAGTTGCAGGCGGAACCAAACGACAAAATCAGGAGACAACGTCTATGAACCTTGCAAGCCGCAAGTTAACCGGAATTTTAGTTGGCGTGGTCCTTTGCTTTTCCGCCGTGCGCGGCCAAGGACAGGATGCGGCAAAGCTGCAACTTGCCAATCTGGACAAGCTGAGCGAAAAAGCCGCGCGCGTGACCGACGTGACGCTGGATGGATCGCTGCTGCAATTCGCCGTGAACCTGATTGAAAAGGCCGACGCCGACGATAAAGACGTGGAACAGCTCCAGTCCATCATCAAAAATCTGAAGGGCATTTACATCAAGAGCTTTGAGTTTGATGAAGCGAGCCAGTACAGCAAAGGCGATGTCGATGCCATCCGCTCACAGCTGAACTCGCCGCGCTGGAGCAAGATCGTCCAGAGCATGGAGAAGCGCCGCAACGAATATGATGAAATTTATGTTCTGAGGAATGGCAACAAAGTTGGCGGCGTGGTGATTCTGGTGGCTGAACCCCGGGAGCTTACGGTGGTAAATCTTGTGGGCGATGTGCCGATGGACAAAGTTGCGTCCCTGGAGCGCCATCTTGCTCCAGGAGAAAAGCATTCTGACAAGCCGAAACAAAAGAAGGAGAGCGGACATGATCAGGAATAGCAAGACGCTTTCATTCGCGTGCCTGATGCTTGCTGGTCTTTTCACCTCAGCGCAGAACGCATATGCCCGGGACGACTTTGGCAACATCGTCCATCACATTGAGGCGAACTATCACGTCCATCGGCAGCATCGCTGGGTGATGGGCTTGGCAGGCTTTACCGTAAAATTCTGGCATGTTGCCGGGGTAAAAAATTTCAAAGGCGCAATCTTTGAGAACCAGCCGTTCGTGAATGCGGCCTCTGATACTCGGTTTGATAAGGTCGTCCGGGCGGCCATGGATTCAGGCTGGCAGCCGCTGGTACAGACCTGGGACCGGCACACCGGCGAGCGCACATATATCTACGCCCAGTACCTTGGTAAGGACATGAAGGTGCTGGTGCTGAGTCTTGAGTCGAATGAAGCGGTTGTTCTTCAAGTGAAAGTCGATCCTAAAAGGCTGAATGATTTCATTGAAGAGACGAGCGCCGGCCATCGTCGCAATCGTCCCACGCCGCATGAAGAGACTGCGCCGAGTGAGGATGGGGTCGAGCTGGCAACCGCGACCTCGCAGAGTTGGGACGGAGTTTGCCTGTTCCTGCAGGATGACCCTCAAGCAGAGACGCAGCCGTAGACTTAAAGGAGTTTTAGGGTTGCTGTATCTCGAATCACCAATCCCGATCCTCATGAATGTGCCATCCTGAGCCGAGCACCATGCTCTCTTTTTTACCATGCTCTGGATGCGAGGCGAAGGATTTGCTCCGCTGCTCTTCAGGGCAGCCGATCATCCAGCAGTCTTGGATAGCCCTAGGGTGCAGCGGAGCCGATCCTTCGGCTTCGTGGAAACCGCGTCGAAACGCTTTGCAGTTCGCGTGGCTCGCCTCAGGATGGCGCATCGCGGGGGCGAGATAGATTGCTAACCGCAACGTGTGTAGCGGGATACAGCAACTCAGGAAACGTTCTAGATTCCTCTTGCCTGGTTTTCGCCACTGGCCTCGGCGTATTTCTTCGCAGCCTCGGTCACGGCGATCATCAGGTCTTCCAAATGCCCATGCCCGGTCAGATAGCTAATCACCATCATCCGGATCACGGATTGATCGTTGACCAGCGTGGTTGAAATCCATCGACGGCCGTCGCGCGTGACTTCATGCACAATGGCTTCATGGGTAGCGCGGCGATCATCTTCTGTTATCTCAGCGCGCTTGAGGCGAAAGTTGACAATGGGAAGCACCTGCGGCACCGCCAGCTCAAACAACTCTGAACTTCGCACCCAGTTGGCAAAGAACGCGGCCAGCTTGAGTTGCCGGTCGATCAATTCCTCATAGGCCTGGCGTCCGTGGACTTGCAAGGTCAGCCAGAGCTTGAGGGAGTTCATCCGCCGCGACCATTGTGTGCTTACCTGAAAGTTGTCCAGCAGCGGAGCTGAGCCGGTCTTTTTCGGCATGTAGGGCGTGCTGGTGGCGAATGCTTGTTGCAATGCTTCAGGATGCGACGTGAGCACCACGCCGGCGGCAAAGGGCATGGCCAGCCATTTATGCGGGTCGATAGTCACCGAATCGGCGAGTTCAAGCCCGCGCACCAGATCATGATGCTGGTCAGAGAAGATAGCCGCTACGCCGTAAGCTCCGTCAACGTGCAGCCATAGGTCGTGTCGTTTGGAAATTTCCGCCAGCTTCACCAGATCGTCGATCGCACCCGAATTTGTTGTGCCGGCCGTGGCGACGACGCAGAAGGGCGTGAAGCCTGCGGCTTTGTCATGAGTGATTCGAGTTTCGAGTTGCTCTACGTCCATTTGCGCGGCCGCGTTCACTTGAATGCGGCGAAGCGACTTGCGTCCCAAGCCAAGCAGACCGGCGGATTTATCCAGAGAATGATGGGCCTCTGCTGATGTGTAGAGCACCGGTTTTGTTCCGCAAGTTGCGAGTCCATCTTCCACCGATCGCGGAAAGCGCATCGCCAGAGCCATGGCCAGGGCGCTGAAGTTAGCTTCATTGCCGCCGCTGGTAAAGGTGCCGTCAAAAGGCTTGTTCCAGCCGACGCGCCCGCCGATCCAACGCACGGTCTCGCGCTCAATCCTTGCCGCGAGCTGGGAGCGCGCAAGGCTGGCCAATTGCGGATTCAAAGCCGCTACCAGCGCTTCTGCCAGCACTGCCATATACGTCGGCGTTGGATTCATGAGGCCAAAATAGTTGGCGCTGGGAACGTGGAAGCCCTGGGCCATCATTTCTGAACATAGATTGTCCAATACGGTTGCGGCATCGCCGCCAATTTCAGGTAGTGGCTCGCCAAGATCGGCAAACGTCCGCAGCTCTTCCGGAAGCTGCACAGGCCGTTCCGCCAGGCCGGAAAAATATTCGTCAATGCGGTCAATCAGCTTATAGCCAAGCCAGCGGCGTGTTTCTGAATCAAAGTTGAATCCCATTTTTGATTATTCGATTGCTTCTGGACGAAAGAGACTCCTATTTTGCCCGCAAGACTACAAAGCCGGACGTGGCTGCCCGCAGAGCTATGCGGTGGCCGCTTTGGCGTTCCTCCGCAAGAACTCTAATGTCTTCCGGTTGAACTCCTCGACCT
>DASXJO010000309.1:0-2327 GCA_036497385.1 Candidatus Angelobacter sp.
GTGATGCCGTGGAATTTCCCGTTCTGGCAGGTCTTTCGCTTCGCCGCGCCCGCGCTCATGGCCGGCAATGTCGGATTGCTGAAGCACGCTTCCAACGTGCCGCAGTGCGCGCTTGCCATTGAAGATATTTTTCGTCGCGCCGGCTTTCCTGAAGGAGCTTTTCAGACACTGCTGATCGGCTCGGACCGCGTGAACCGTTTGATTGCCGACCGTCGCATTGCCGCCGTCACGCTCACCGGCAGCGTGGGCGCGGGCAGCAGCGTAGCCACAGCTGCCGGCAAAGCGGTCAAGAAATGCGTTTTGGAACTTGGCGGCAGCGATCCGTTTATTGTGATGCCGAGCGCCGATCTGGATAAGGCCGTGGATACCGCTGTGCAGGCCAGGGTGATCAACAACGGGCAATCCTGTATTGCAGCGAAGCGATTCATTGTTCACGATCAGATCGCGGAGCAATTTGAAAAGAAATTTGTAGATCGCATGGCATCGCTCAAAGTCGGCAATCCCATGGACGCGGCGACAGACGTTGGCCCGTTGGCGACTGAAGACGTTCTGCACGGACTGGAAGCGCAGGTGCAAAAAACAATTGAGATGGGCGCGCGCGTCCTGCTGGGAGGAAAGCCCATTGATCGTAAAGGCAATTTCTTTGCGCCCACGGTGCTTACGGATATTCCCAAGGGCTCGCCCGCTTATGAAGACGAGCTTTTTGGCCCTGTTGCGTCGCTCTATCGCGCCAATGACATGAGCGACGCGATTGAGATTGCCAACAACTCCATCTTTGGCCTGGGCGCTTGCGCGTGGACCAATGATGCCGCGGAGCGCGAGCTGTTTATCAATGAGATTGAATCAGGCCTGGCGTTTATCAACGGAATGGTGGCCTCTGATCCGCGCATTCCTTTCGGAGGCGTGAAGCATTCAGGCTTTGGACGAGAGCTAAGCCATCATGGCATTCTTGAGTTTGTAAACGTGAAGTCGGTTTCGATTCAAGACTCGGACCCGGCCAGGAGCAAGTCCCGCACGGAATAAAGCTGAAGCGGTGCTCTTAGTGAATAACTTTCAGCAACTGGCGGTCGTTTGCAATCTGCATCACCACCGGCTCCAGCCGGTCAAATGCTTCCTGCAGAATACGGCGCGACGTAGCAAAGCATATCCGCAGGTGCCCGCTGGCACCGGGGCCAAACCATCGCGGAGCGCCGGGAACGAGGGCAACACGGGCTTCTTCGCGGAGCTGCTGGCATAGCATTTCGGAATCATCGCTGAGGCTTCGTACGTCAGGGAAGATCACATACGTCCCTTGCGGCGGCTGGACGGTTACGCCTGGCCACTTTGCCAACCGACCAACCACATAATCGCGTTGCGCCTGCAAGTGCTGGACAAATTGGGCCAGCCACTCGCGGCCGTCATTGAGTGCAGCAACCACCGCGACCTGCGATAACACCGATACCCCATACACAGTGCTTTCAGCGTCCGAGGCGGCGACGATTTCTTTTTTCCATTCCGGGTCAGAGCAGATCAAGCAACCGACGCGCAGTCCAGCCAAAGCAAAGTTCTTGGAGAAACCGTAAACAGTTACGGTGTTGCGGGCAATCTCCGGGGAGATCGATGCCAGACTGATATGCCGGTGCGGCGTGTAAACGATGTCCGACCAGATTTCGTCGGAAACAATCCTCAAGCTGCGAGAGACGGCCCATTCCGCAACGCGCTGCTGCCACTCGCGTGAGTAAACCACGCCGAGCGGATTGTGGGGATTGCACAGCCAGAGCATGCGTGTGCGTCCTGTAAGGCGTGATTCCATGCTGCGAATGAATTCTTCAGCGCTGGTGCCCGGCTCAACTCGCACGCGAACAGGTATTGCTCCTGCGCGCTGCACGGTGTGGTGCAACAGAAAATCGACAGGATCGGGAATAAGAACTTCATCCCCGGCTGCGAGGCTCGCACGCGCTAAAACCGCCATGCCGGATGCGGCGCTGTCAGTGGCAAATACCTCTTCAGCGGTGCAATCCATTTGCCGTGTTTCGTTCATCCAGCGGGCAATGGATTCGCGGAACTGCGGCAGTCCTTCAGGCGGGCCGTAACTGAGCACGCCATCACGGACGTAACGCACAAGCTGCTCCTGAATCGCGGGACAGACAGGAAAGTCAGGATCGGCAGCGGTGAGCGGGATGACGTCAGCAGGCTGCTGCGCCCAGCGCATGTTGAACGCGCGTTCGCGCAGCAGATCGAGACGGACAATACTGTCCGAGAACGATGCCGGCTGGGCCTGGTCGGATTCCGCGATCGGCAACAGAATGGTGCTGCCGATTTCCGGAGTAAGGAAATGGCGGGTCAAC
>DASXJO010000310.1:0-4685 GCA_036497385.1 Candidatus Angelobacter sp.
TTTCAGCAGAAGCTAGGTTCTGAGGGATATCCGCCGGATATGGATACGCTGGTCAACGGCGTGGAGGTTGCCGGTGGTAAGAAGCTCCGCTTTTTGCGCCGTATTCCCGTCGATCCCATGACCGGAAACACGGATTGGGGCCTGCGCTCCATGCAGGACGATCCCCAGTCGGATTCCTGGGGCGGCCAGAACGTTTTTGATGTGTACACAAAGTCCACCGGTGTCGGCTTAGATGGCACCAAATATAAGGATTGGTAACTTCATGATCGGTGCATTCAGATTAAAGAGGCAACAGCGCGGCTTCACGCTGATTGAGATGATCATCGTGTGCGCCATTATCTCTATTTTGCTGGGTATCATGGTGCCGATTTATAGAATCCATATCCTGCACGCCAATGAAGCGGTCCTGAAAGAGGACCTTTACAACATGCGCCAAGCGATTGATCAATACACCCAGGACAAAGGCAAAGCGCCGCAAGCCTTAGACGACATTGTTTCAGCGGGCTATCTGCATGCGATCCCCAAAGATCCCTTTACGCATGCCACGGATTCATGGCAAACCGTGCAGGAAGACGTGCTGACCAGCATTGACCAGACGCAGCCTGGGATCAGCGACGTGAAAAGCGGATCAAGCCTGATCAGCTCTGAAGGCACGGCTTACAACACCTGGTGAGTGCTTTTCCTTCTGTCGCTGCGCTCCAAGCCGCTCGGCGTTCTCGCCTTCCATAAAGTTCCAAGCGCCTGTTACTTCTGCGGCTCAGCGCGCAAGTCGGCTTCGCCGCTTAATCGTGCGCGATATACTTAAGCGGCTGTTTCGCCTTCTTCCGGCTCGGTTTCAGCAACCGGATCAAGCTCCGCTTCCTTCTCCGATTCGCGCACCGCTTCCGGATCAACCTGGCGCTCATGTGCATGCTGCTCTTTCCGGCTAATGCCGGCGCGCTCTGGCAGGTCTTCTCCTGTGGGCTTAGAAAAGGGCGTAGTGCCGGTCTGGTCTGAAGCGTTGGCTGCCATCTGGCCTGAGTTGTGCGCTCCCACCGCGCCTACATGTGGTTCCTGATGGGACTTCTTACGACCAAGCTGCTTGCTTAAATTCCTCATCTCCCATTCACCTCTCTTAATTCCCCGATCCACGATCCCTTCCAGTGTCCTGCTGTCCAAGTTTGCACCTCCCGGTGTATGAGAGTTGGATGCGGAAAGCAGAGCTCAAGGTGGGTCACAAAGTAGCGGCGCAATTCAACGCTTCACCGAACCCATATTTGCTACCATCTTTGTATGCCGGTTGAAACTGAAATTCAGGCTACACATCTTCCTCCGCTGAAAGCGCCACGAGGAACGGAAATCACGTGCAAAGGCTGGCCGCAGGAAGCCGCGATGCGCATGCTGATGAACAACCTTGATGATGAGGTGGGAGAGCGTCCGCGCGACCTGGTGGTTTACGGCGGCACAGGCAAAGCAGCCCGCAACCAGCAATGCCTGGAGGCGATTTTGGCGTCATTGAAGTCGCTGGAAGGCGATGAGACGCTGCTGGTGCAGTCGGGCAAGCCGGTGGGAATTTTCAAGACGCACGATTACGCGCCGCGCGTGCTGATCGCCAACTCCAACCTTGTGGGCCATTGGTCAAACTGGGAGAAGTTCAACGAGTTGGAACGCGCCGGGCTCATGATGTATGGGCAGATGACGGCCGGATCGTGGATTTATATCGGCTCGCAAGGGATTATCCAAGGGACATTTGAGACATTTGCCGCGGCGGCAGAAAAACATTTTGGCGGCGAGCTGGCGGGAAAACTGATTGTGAGCGGCGGCATGGGCGGCATGGGCGGCGCTCAGCCACTGGCGGCCACCATGACCGGCGCATGCTTCCTGGGAATCGATGTGGACGCGGAGCGCATCAAGAAACGCTTGAAAACCGGCTATTGCGACTTCATGGTCAATAATCTGGATGAAGCGTTGCGCATCTTGAAGAATGCAGTGCGCAAGAAAGAAGCCATCTCCGTCGGGCTAGTGGGCAATTGCGCGGACGTGATTCCTGAGCTGGCGGAGCGCGGCGTGCTGCCGGACATTCTCACCGATCAGACATCGGCGCATGATCCGCTGAATGGCTATGTGCCGAACGGCATGACATTGGAGCAGGCGCTGGAGCTGCGAAAGAGCGATCCCAAGGCATATCTGGAAAAATCAATGAACGCGATGGCGCGCCACGTTGAGGGCATGCTGCGCTTGCAGAAGATGGGCAGCATCACGTTTGATTACGGCAACAACATCCGGACATTTGCATTCCAGCAGGGCGTAAAGGACGCCTACGACTTTCCCGGCTTTGTGCCGGCATATATCCGTCCGCTGTTTTGTGAAGGGCGTGGGCCGTTCCGGTGGGTGGCGCTCTCTGGCGATCCGGCGGATATTGCCGTGACCGACGATCTGGTGCTGGAGATGTTTCCCAAAAACCGAATCCTGAGCCGCTGGATTGAGCTGGCGCGCAAGCGCATCAAGTTCCAGGGATTGCCGGCGCGCATCTGCTGGCTCGGCTATGGCGAGCGCGCGGAGTTTGGGTTGGCGATGAACGATCTGGTGAAGAAAGGGAAGATCAAGGCCCCAATTGTGATTGGGCGCGACCATCTGGATTGCGGCTCGGTGGCGTCTCCGTATCGCGAGACTGAAAGCATGAAAGATGGCAGTGATGCTGTGGCTGACTGGCCTCTGCTCAATGCATTGCTCAATACCGCCAGCGGCGCCAGTTGGGTTTCGATTCACAACGGCGGCGGCGTGGGCATTGGTTATTCATTGCATGCCGGGCAAGTCACCGTCGCCGATGGAACAGACGCGATGGCGAAGCGCATTGAGCGTGTGCTGACCAATGATCCGGGAATCGGCGTGGCGCGGCACGTGGACGCGGGGTATGAAGAGGCCAAAACGTTTGCGGAAAAGACGGGTGTGAAAGTGCCTATGAATTTTTCACATGCCGAGCGATAGCGAAGGAACCCTTTAACCACAAAGGACACGAAGGAATCGCCAAAATCGCCGAAATTGCCAAAGTGACAATTGAAAACCAGCTTGACGCGGATGAGCGCGGATCAGAGAAGTTGTTGAATCAGCTGCAATTTCCTCTCTGTCCTTTGTGTCCTCTGTGGTTAAGAGTTTACTTTTTCGAATTGCGATTTTGGCAATTTATTTTATCCGTGTAACCTGAACCTTGCCTAAAACCGACAAATCTCCTTACCTGCTCCTGGCCAATATCGGCCAGATGCTTACGCTTCGTGGTGAGGCCACGCCCCGACGCGGACGCGATCTGCAAGAAATCGGCTTAATAGAAGATGCGGCTGTGCTCTGTGGCGGCGGAAAGATCCTGGCCGCCGGACCGCAGCGCGAACTGCTCCGCGATCCATGGCTGAGAACCAACAGAAAGAAAGTTAAGGAACTCGACTGCCAAGGCCGAGTGGTGATTCCGGGGTTGATCGATTGCCACACACATCCGGTATTTGCGGAGCCGCGTCTGGTGGATTTTGAAAAGCGCATCGGCGGTGCGGGATATGAAGAGATTGCGGCAGCCGGAGGCGGGATTCGTTCCAGCGTCGCTGGTGTCCGAAAGTCCAGCCGTGCCGAGTTGAGCAAGAAAGTATTAGGCGCATTGGATGCCATGCTCCAGCAGGGAAGCAGCGTGGTGGAAGCCAAGTCCGGTTATGGCTTGACGATGGAAGACGAGATCAAGTCGCTGGAGGCCATACGCGACGCGGCGCGGCACTGGCCCGGCGAGGTTGTCCCAACGCTGCTGGCAGCGCATGTGGTGCCGCAGGAATACGTAGGCAAGGCAAACAATTATGTGAAGCTGGTCTGCGACGAGATGATTCCGCTGGTCGCCAAAAAGAAATTGGCGAAGTACGTTGACGTGTTTTGTGATCGTGGGGCGTTCACGCAGGAGCAATCGGAAAATGTTCTGGCGGCAGCGCGGAAGCACGGTCTTGGAACGCGTGCGCATGTCTGCCAATTTACGCCGGCGAAGCTGGGGTCGCTGCTGAAGCATCAGCCTGCATCTTTCGACCATATGGATTGCGTGCAGGCGGAAGATGTTTCACTGCTGGCACAAAGAGAGACTGTGGCGGTCCTGCTGCCGGGAGCAAATTATTTTCTTGGCCACAAAGATTTCCCCGACGCTCGGCGGCTGATCGATGCGGGCGTACCGTTGGCCCTGGCCACAGACTACAACCCCGGAACATCGCCCACGACGAGCATGCCGTTTGTGATTTCATTGGCATGCACACACATGAAGATGACGCCCGCGGAGGCGATTGCGGCTGCAACGATCAATGCCGCGTGCGCGCTGCGGATGCAAGATAGAAAGGGCAGTCTGGAAGCCGGGAAAGATGCGGATATGGCAGTCTTTGATGTGAAGGATTACAGGGAAATAGCTTATTGGTTTGCCTGGGACCGCTGTGTTGAAATGGTGGTAGCGGGAAGAGTTGTGGGATTGGGGAAGTGATGACGATGCAGGGGGCTCGATGACGGCAAGAGTGGACAGATACTCGTGAGAACTCCCTGTAGCGGCTTGGTGAGAAATGCAGTCTCGGGGTCCTTCGACTTTACCTCGCGCCTGCGTTGCTCGGTGTCGCTCAGGATGACAGGGGTTAGCAGGGTCGCGGGGGCCATTTGTTATTGCATGATACTGGCAGTTCCGGGTTTGCTCTTTGGGTTGC
>DASXJO010000311.1:0-5206 GCA_036497385.1 Candidatus Angelobacter sp.
TGCTTTTCAATCACGGAATAGATGTTCGGGGGCGAGGGCGAGCCCGGCCACAGAATGCTGGTGGCACCTACGGCAAGAGAAAAATAGAGTCCATTGCCAAGACCATAGGCAAAGAACATTTTAGCCACGCTGAAAAAGCGATCATTCTCCGTGATCCCCAGAATGTTTTTCGCGTACAGCTCGGCGCACATCACCATGTCATGGTGCAGATGCACACAGCCTTTGGGAAAGCCGGTGCTGCCGGAAGAGTACAGCCAAAATGCCGCGTCATCTTTGGTCGTTGGCTCGGGTTCAAGCTCAGGAGAGCTCTGATCCAGAAGCTGCTGGAGTGACTCCGTTCCGTTCGGTGCATTGCCAAAAACAACAATCGTCTTCAAATAGCGAAGCTTTTCGCGTGCAATGGCCTGTACTTGCGGAAACAAAGTCTCACTCACAATCAGCACCCGAACACGCGAATCGTTCAGGATGTATTCGTACTCGCTGGGCTTCAGCAGCGTGTTAATAGGGATGGGAACGGCACCGATCTTGATGGCGCCGAAGAAGCAGTAGGGAAATTCAGGGGTGTCCAGCAGCAGCAGACCTACGCGCTCTTCCTGCCGGACAGCCAGCTTCTTGAGCAGATTTCCTGCGCGGTTGACTCGCTGGAAAAGCTGTAGGTAAGTGACTCGCTCGTCGCCGCATTCATAGGCTATTTTGTCATCGCGGCGTTCAGTAATGTGGCGATCGACAAAATACGTGGCTACATTAAACATCGTCGGCAGCTGGATTGATTTCACCTGTCCCATGCGCCAACAAATACTACACCGGAATTACACCAGTTGTACTTTTTCCCTGAGATCGATCCCTGCCCGTCGCAGAATACTGGCTATCTCGCCGTCATTTAAGCGTGAAGCGTCATATTCCACGCGGATGGTGTGTTCTTTCTCGTCAAACTTGATCTTGCGCACCCCGTAAACTTCCCAGGCATTATTGAGCGCGCCCATTTCTTTCTCTCCGGGTGGCGTGCCATATTTAAAAACTACGTCAAGCAGGGTCATCAATCTCTCCAGACGGGTATTTGGCTGACCCTCCAATATATCGCAAGCTACTATTCTATATTTTGACCCATATACCCGTGGGGGGTATACTACAAAAGTTAACTCAGATTATGAAGAAGAAAAAGGTACCCAAAGAAATGCATCGTGTCACCCCGCGCGACTCGGACGCGCGCCAGGATTTGCTGCTGCGGCTGCGCCGGGTTGAAGGCCAGGTTCGCGGCGTGCAGAAGATGGTAGAAGACGACCGTTATTGCCCGGACGTGCTGGTGCAAATGTCTGCCATTCATGAATCGCTCCGAGCTGTGGAGCGCATTCTAATGAAAGATCATTTGCAGCATTGTGCCACTGAGGCATTGCGCTCCGGCGACGACAAGCAGGCGCAGCGTACTTATAACGAACTGACAGAACTCTTCTACCGCCACGCTCGCTGAGGATTTCAAGAACATGAATTCAGAAAAAGCAGCCTCTGAAAAACCTGGAAAGACGCTCGTCAAAGATCCCGTTTGCAACATGGACGTTGATCCGGTAAGGGCCGCAGGTTCGTCCGAATATAAACGCCAGACCTACTATTTTTGCAGTCCCGGCTGCGTAAAGCGCTTCAACGCCGATCCGGAAAAATATCTTGTGCCCAAGCCGCCCGCCGTACAAGCTCCTAAAAGCCAAATGGTACAGATCGGCGGGATTATGCCGCCGAAGGCCGTCACACAGCCTGCATCGCAGGGACAAGAAACAAGCAAGGGAACAGTCACCTACGTTTGCCCCATGGACCCCGAAGTTCGCGAAAGGAAACCCGGAGCATGTCCCAAATGCGGGATGGCGCTTGAGCCGGAAACGGTGGAATATACCTGCCCTATGCATCCGGAAGTCGTACGCAGCGGGCCTGGTACTTGTCCCATTTGCGGCATGGCCCTTGAGCCGCGTGTTGCAGCAGCCGTCCATGAAGAAGACGATAGGGAATTACGCAGCATGCAGCGGCGGTTCTGGGTCGGCGTTGCGCTTAGTATTCCTTTGCTTGCGATTTCCATGGGCGGGATGGCCGCTGGCAGCCCGCTCCACAGTCTTCCTGCAGGCTGGATGGAATGGTTGCAACTCCTGCTGGCGACTCCTGTGGTGCTCTGGGGCGGCTGGCCGTTCTTTCAGCGTGGCTGGGCGTCTCTGGTTAACCGGCACCTGAATATGTTCACGCTAATCGCCATGGGAACAGGCACAGCTTATCTGTTCAGCGTGATCGCAATGGTTGTGCCCGGCATTTTTCCTGCGTCCTTTCTCGGCCATGGCGGACGTCCCGAAGTTTATTTTGAATCCGCCGCCATCATCGTGACACTGGTCTTGCTGGGCCAGGTTCTGGAACTTCGCGCTCGACGGCAGACGAGTTCGGCCATCAAGGCCTTGCTCAATCTCAATCCCAAGACAGCTCGCCGACTGCTCGCCGATGGATCTGATGAGGAAATTCCTCTGGATAACGTCCAGCGTGGCGATCGTCTGCGCGTGCGTCCAGGCGACCGTATTCCAGTGGACGGCACAGTAGAAGAAGGCACTAGCGCCGTTGACGAGTCGATGATTACCGGCGAATCAATGCCGGTGGAGAAAATACCGGGAATAAAGGTGGTGGGCGGCACGGTAAACCAGACTGGCTCATTCATCATGCGAGCAGAAAAATTGGGATCTGAAACTTTGTTGGCGCAGATCGTCCGCATGGTGGCTGAGGCCCAGCGCAGCCGCGCTCCAATCCAGTCGCTGGCGGACAAAGTTTCCGGCTACTTTGTGCCTGCTGTTTTAGCCGCCGCGGTTCTTACATTTGTGGTTTGGGCCATTTGGGGACCTGAGCCGCGCTTCGCCTATGCGCTGGTTAACGCGGTGGCTGTGCTCATTATCGCCTGCCCCTGCGCTTTGGGATTGGCGACTCCAATGGCCGTTATGGTCGGGACCGGGCGCGGCGCGCATGCCGGTGTTCTGGTCAGAAACGCCGAAGCTCTGGAACTCATGGAGAAAGTGGACACACTGGTGCTCGACAAAACCGGCACCCTGACCGAAGGGAAGCCGAGGATGGCGTCTATGGCTGCAACTGGCGGCATCTCTCAAGTCGACCTTCTGTTATTAGTGGCCGCCGTCGAGAAATTGAGCGAACACCCAGTTGCTGCGGCCATTGTTCAAGAGGCGGAACAACGCAAATTGAGAATTCCACCTGTAGCTAATTTCCAATCGGTTACCGGCAAAGGCGTTGCCGGAGAAGTTCTGGGCCGGCAGGTTGTTGTGGGGACATCAGATTTTCTTGGGAGCCGAGGAATCGACGTGCGCCCGATATCTTTGCAATCTGAGACGCTTAGTCAGCAGGGACAAACAGTTGTACTGGCCGCAGTGGACGGCAAAGCCGCTGGCCTCATCTCAGTCGCCGATCCAATTAAGAGTTCAGCGCGAGAAGCCGTAGCGGCCTTAAAGCGTAGCGGTCTGCGCCTGGTCATGCTCACGGGTGACAACCGTGCCACGGCCGAAGCTATCGCCAAAGAGCTTGGCATTACTCAATTTGAGGCTGAGGTTTTGCCGGAGCAGAAATTGGCGATCATCAAAAAGCTCCAAGCAGAAGATCGCACAGTTGCGATGGCCGGAGACGGTGTGAATGATGCGCCTGCGCTGGCCCAAGCCGATGTCGGTATCGCCATGGGAACCGGCACCGATGTCGCCATGGAAAGCGGAGACATCACGCTGATCAAAGGCGACCTGAACGCGCTAATGCGGGCACGTAATCTGAGCCGCGCCACCATGAGCAACATCCGGCAGAATCTTTTCTTTGCGTTTATCTATAACCTGCTTGGCGTGCCAATTGCCGCTGGGGTGCTGTATCCATTCACAGGATTGCTGTTGCAGCCGGTCTTCGCCGCAGCCGCAATGAGCTTCAGCTCCGTATCGGTGATCGCCAATGCTCTGCGGTTGCGGCGCGTGAAGCTATAACCGCTCATACTACCTTCAGCTTCCACTTTCCTTTTCTGAAAATGTAAATGCCAATGAGCGAAAGCAGAATCTCGGCTACCAGGATCGCGTAATATGCGCCGTTCGGGCCGATATGTAATTTTATGCTCAAGAGGAATGCCAGCGGCAGTTGGACCATCCAGTAGACAAAAAAGTTGATCCACGTCGGCGTCCATGTATCGCCCGCTCCGTTGAAGGCCTGAACAATCACCTCGCCGTAAGCCCACAGGACGTAGCAACAGCTGATGATCCGCAGACAGCTTGCGCCATAGCGAACCACTTGCGGGTCGGTGCTGAACACTCCGACCAGTTGCGGCGCAAAGATGAGGAACCCCAGCGACACTACAGCCAGAAAGGCAGCGTTGAAGAAACTGGCGCGCCAGACTGACTGCTCGGCGCGGTCTGGCTGCTTCGCTCCCAGGTTCTGCCCCACCAGCGTTGCCGCCGCCGAACCCAGACCCCACGATGGAAGAGTCGAGAAGATCACAATACGGATCGCCACGGTATAGCCCGCAGTGGCTTGACTGCCAAAAGACTGGATCATGCGGACCATGACCAGCCAGCTTGCGGTGGCTATCAAGAGCTGCA
Source organism: Candidatus Angelobacter sp. (assembly GCA_036497385.1). Lineage (GTDB taxonomy): Bacteria > Acidobacteriota > Terriglobia > Terriglobales > Acidobacteriaceae > Angelobacter. The sequence goes on from DASXJO010000311.1 coordinate 4,593, forward strand.
AGACCCCAAGTCCTGCGACCTCGAAGATGTTCCACATTAGCTTGAGCTTGAGGCGGATATGTTTTCTCAGAATGTTCAAGTGCGCGCTGCCCTTGCTGAGCATGTAGAGCTGAAACCCAATGCCAATACTTCGTCCGATGCTGGTGGAAACTGCGGCGCCTGTAACACCAAGCCTGGGAAATGGTCCAAGCCCGCGAATAAGGCAGGGATCAAGGAAAAGATTAATGAAGTTCGCCAGCCAGAGAACACGCATGGCAATGGCTGCGTCTCCGGCGCCGCGAAAGACCGCATTAATGAGAAAAAGCAGAAGAATGATGCCGGAGCTGCTCAACATGATTCGTGTATATAGAGAGCCAACGCGCAAAATCCCCGGTCCGGCTCCCATCCAGCCGAGCAGCCTGGGCGCGAATGGAAACGCAATGGCAAAGATCAGGATCGCGAACCCGAGACCGATCAGAATGGATTGCACAGCGGCTTCGGCAGCGCCATTCTGGTCATGTTCACCCACGCGACGCGCCACCACAGCGGTGGTGCCCATGCTGAGCCCGAACGCCACCGCCATCACGAGCACCAGCATGCCTTCAGTGATGCCAACGGTGGCAGTTGAATCCGCG
>DASXJO010000312.1:0-1758 GCA_036497385.1 Candidatus Angelobacter sp.
AATCCCGGGGGCAATGCGCCGGAAATTAGTGACCACAAAACAGGCGCGGTACCGCCGCCAGTTTGCAGAGTAGCTGAGTAAGGCACGCCAATGATGGCATCCGGCAAAGTCGGCGCGGTAGTCACTACCAGCGGCGCTGCAGTGCGAATACTGAGAAGCTGCGTTTTTGTCTGCTGCGGCGTTCCCGTATCCTGCACCTGCACGGTAAAGCTGGTGCCGGTTGTGGCTGCCGTTGGTGCGCCGCTGATCACGCCGGAAGAGCTTAGCGTTAAGCCTGCGGGCAGCGATCCGCTGCTCAAAGTCCAGTTGAAATTTGCGTCTCCGCCGGTTGCAGACAGCGTCTGCGTGTATGAAGATCCGACCACGCCATCAGCCAGCGACGTTGTGGTAATCAGCAGCGGCTGCGCGATGGTGATGCTCAAATTACGGAAAGCGACACTCGGAGTTGGCGCCGAGGTATCCGTGAGCGATACGGAAAAGCTGAAAAGACCGGACGCCGTTGGCGTGCCAGAAATAATTCCGGTAGGACCATCCAGTGCAAGTCCCGGAGGCAACGCTCCGTTAACAACTGCCCAGACTGCGGGCGCATTACCGCCAAAGAAGTTGAGCGAAGTCGAGTAAGTTAGACCGGAAACTCCCGCAGGCAGCGGGCCGTTGGCTGTGGTGATCGCAAGCGTGGCCGGGGGCACGCCGCCCCCAGTATTTACAGCATGGGAAACCACTACTGGGGTGATGTTGTTCACAATGTCCTGAAGCGCCGCAGCGGTCCCTACGTTCGCGCGCAGGGTGACGATGCCAGTTTCACCGGGACGCAAATTCAGCGTCGCATTCTTCGTGCTGGAATTCGGTAATTCCGGATTGCCTAGCTGATCGGCGCTTTCAATGATTGGGTCGGGGACGCTTACCAGGATTACATTCTGGACATTCGGTGTGAGCTGGCAGTTCTGCGATCCCGGAGTCGCATACAGTTTGCTCAGAATCAGTTGCAGGCTGGTACCAGCAGGCTGCGTGCCGAAAAGCTTAATTGCGTACGACCCGACCGTATTGCCGTTGTTCACAATGGTGTAGCTCGCGTCAGTCACGGTCTGGTTGGCAATGGCAGGGTTGGCGATTGCCGGGTTGGCAATAGCTGGATTCGCAATTGCTGGGTTTGCTATGGCCGGGTTCAGAGCCGCTACGATCGCTGGGTTGGCAATGGCAGGGTTGGCAATTGCCGGGTTCGCAATAGCTGGGTTGGCAATTGCTGGGTTTGCAATAGCCGGATTCGCAATCGCGGGATTGTCCGGATCGATGATTGCAGGCGCCGTGGGATCCGGGTTCAACGTGGTGCTGGCCTGCAAGCCATTGGCCACCAAAGTCCCTCCGGGCGCAGTAATTTCCTGAACGTTCACCGTAACGCTGGCTGTTGGATTGGCCGACTGAACAAAAATGGGGCGCGAAACCCCGGCCCCTGACGAAACCGTGACATCTTCAAACGTCACCACCGGGCCAAATTGTTGCAATGAAGCTGATCCGGCGGGATCCAGCGTGCCGTCTACGAGCAAAGGCTGGTTCGCAATGGTGATGCGGAAACTTTTCTCAAATGCGGTTGTGTTCTGCACGGTAATGGCAAACATACGCTGCAGCAGCGTTGTGGTGTTGGTAATGAATCCCAGCGTTTTTGAATTGCCGGGAGCAGCCACAAAGACTCCGGGAGCAATCCGCGACGTATAAATATTCTGGTTGCGCATGCCGCTGCGGCTGTCGTCAGCGCAAGCC
>DASXJO010000313.1:0-4550 GCA_036497385.1 Candidatus Angelobacter sp.
ATCAGCACAATCGAGTGCTCCTGCAGGTTGTGGCCAACACCTGGGATATATGTGGTGACCTCAATTCCGTTTGTCAGGCGTACACGGGCCACTTTACGCAGCGCGGAATTCGGCTTTTTAGGCGTTTGCGTGTAAACACGCGTACACACGCCACGCCGCTGCGGCGATGACTGCAGGGCCGGGCTGGCCGTCTTGTAATTCGGGGCCGTCCTGCCTTTTCGAACCAGCTGATTGAATGTCGGCATAGTTATTTCCTTATGTCCGTTAATGCGCTAAAACTTTGCTCGTTTTCGCAGACAAATAGCCGCACACACGGGCGCGCCCAGCCTGCTAAAGGATCCCGCGTTGCGAGACTGGCTGCGATGCATGCAGCCATAAATCCGCCAAATGGGCGGAGAATATTGAATTACCCTATCTGTGGTTGAGAAACGACGGTGGCACCGAGCCTAATCGGGGGCACTCCGTTTCGTTCTCCTGGCCCGCATACCCTTCCGTGTGGAAGGTAGCGCGAACCATTTCAGCGAGGCATGCCCAAACTAATCAGAACAAATTTTCGGGCACAAATACGTTGCAGCTCACTACAGGCAAGCCAAATTGTACTCGCGGAACCTTATAAATATAGCAACTGACACCAGATTCCGTCAACACGGCCACCCCGGAAATCGGGACAAACCGGCACAGAATCATCGGAGTAAACCAGCCCTGGTGCATTTCTCTCGGAGCGACCGCGCCTCGTCGGTCCATCCGCGCTGACCACCGCCCGGATTGGCCGTGGTGTTGAAGAAATCGCCGCAAGAATCTACACTGAACTCACTTCTATATTATGCGCAATCAAATGTTTCTCAAGATACAGGAAAAAAGCCCACGCTACCCCGTTTTTGCCGGACTGGCCCTTATTGCTTTGTTTGTGTCACTTGCAGCAGGTTGTGGCGGTTCAAAATCAGCGAACACCACGGTAGCCGCTGTCAGGGTAGGTACGTCCTCTCTTTCCATGGTGGCTGGCGAGGTTGTAGGGCTGAGCGTCTCAGCCGTGAATTCCGACGCTGGCACTGTTTCCACTACGTTTACCTTCAATTCTTCAAACACCCAGATTGCCACGGTTTCACCCGCGGGCAATGTTTGCGCGGGAGTGTGGGATTCCTTGTTTGTGGTGTGCAACGGCTCTGACGCGCATGGAAATCCCATCAGCGGGACAGCGATCGTCACCGCCACCGCCGCCGGAGGCGTGACCAGCGGACCAGTGACCGTGGCCGTGCATCCGTCAATAACTTCAGTTACGGTTGACAAAGTAACTGAGCCTTGCTTCTCAATTGCGCAGACGCACCAATTTGTGGCGCACGCATTCCATAACACCACGGACATCACCAACCAGATTGGTAATTTCAGCTGGTCAGCTTCATCGCCCTCTGTGGCCAGCGTGGATGCCAACGGACTAGCCACAGCTCGTTCGCCTGGCATAACTGGAGTGGTTGCCAGCGTAGGTTCAACCACCTCACCGGCTGTTTTCCTCAAAAGCTGCATGCCGGTGCAGATTGTGCTGCATATTAATGGAGATCCAGCCGGAGTTCCGACTGAGTCCGCAGTGATGAACGTTGGCGATACCAAGACCGTCCAGGCCGACATGTTTGACGAACTGGGAGCGGTAACGCCAAACGCTCCAGTGACCATTCTCAGCAACAACAGCACCGTCGCCGCAGTGAGCGGAACAGCGCTGACGGCGGTATCGCCCGGAGGCGCCGGTTTACAAGCCGTATGCGCGCCGCCCAGCTGCGGCATTGGAGTCAATACACCGATCTACAGCAACCTCTTCGGCATTTTTGTGGGCGGAACCAGCCCCAACACCACTACGGTTTATGCCGCTAGCACGTTTCCCAATGTGCCAGGCACCAGCATTCCATTGATCCCCATTGATGCCAGCAAGACTCCGCCGGTGGCAGGGACGCCGATCCCCCTTCCCGGCTTTCCCAACTCTCTGTTGTTTGACCGCGCCGGCACAACGGGTTTCATCGGCACCAGCAATGGGCTGGCTACGTTAAACACTGCAACCAACGTGGTGAACCTGGTTTCACCCGTACCTATAGGTAAAGTGCTGGCAGTTTCGGCTGATGGAAATCAGGCAATCATCTCAAACTCCGCCACTGATCCCTCCACCGGACAGCCGATTGACAACAACCCGTCCGAGCAGCGCGTGTGGCTTGTTGACAAGAACGCCAGCACCATCACGACTTTTATTTTAACCGGCGCAGTGGCAGCAAACTTTGACGAAGATGGCTTCAGGGCCTACGTTGCGGCGAGCAACGGCAATGTATATGTGGTCTCCTCATTCCTGACGCCACAGACAATAAGCCTGGGCGGCGTAAATATTGACGTGACCCAGTTGGCTTCCGGCCCGTTTGTTTACGCGGCCGGTTCGGCGGGCCTGCAATCGATTGCCACCTGCAACAATGCTCCTCAAGCTTCGAATCCGCCAACGCACTCCACCACCGCTATACAGTTCGTGCAATCCGTGAAGGATACGAACACCCTGGTGGCCGTGGATTCACCCGGAGTTGACATAGTAGGTGTGAATACCGCAGATCTGACACCTCCGACCACCATTACTCCTGCGAATTGCCCCGGCATTGTCAGCTACAACAATAGCTTTATCGACTTCGGGGTTGGCGCGTTCACAGCGCATCAGTTGCTGGTGGGATCGGCCGGAACGCATATCGCCGTGTTGCCCGCAGGCATCAACAAGGTGCTTACCGTGGTGAATGCAAATAATGTAAACAGCCCTGTGGTCATTCCATTATCAGCGGGCGCTACTGAGCCATTGAACGGCAGCCTGACTCCCGATGGAGCCACGCTGTGGGTGGGCGTCGCCGGGACCAACACGGTGGACCGAATCAATCTCAACAGCAACGTCGATGAAGTCCAGATCCCCACGACCTTCAAGAAAGCGGACGGATCTCCCGCGCCGCCGAATCTGGTCGCGATCAAACCGAAATAGCAATTAGAAATCAGCATTAGCTATTAGCATTTAGCACCTGTTTTTAGACTTAAGTGATTTCGACTGAAGGCCAACAGTGCAGCGGAAAATGACTGGGGAACCGTGCTCCCAATCTTAGCGACGCAGTTGGCAGCCAAAATACAAAGCTAAAGGCCAAGAGCTAATGGCTAAAAGCTCTTCTTATCGCGGGCGGCTTGCGCCTTCTCCTACCGGATATCTACACCTGGGACACGCCCGCACCTTCTGGCTGGCATGGCAGCGCGCCCGCGCCGCAAACGGCAAACTCATCTTCCGCAATGAAGATCTCGATTATCAGCGATGCACGCCGGAGTTTGTCCGCGCTATGTATCAAGACCTGCGATGGCTGGGCTTGGATTGGGATGAAGGGCCGGAGTTCTCATTCCAGACTGGCGAGAGCGTCCAGCCTGGGGACGCCGATCTTAGGATTGCCGATCTTAGGATTACCGATAGCGATGTAGTCAGTCGCGGCAGCAGTGTTAGTCACGGAAGAATTGGCCGCGACAACTTTGGGCCGTACTCACAGAGCGAACGTCGCAGCTTTTATCTCGACGCATGGCGCAAGCTGCGCGATAGCGGACTGATCTATCCGTGCACCTGTTCACGCAAAGATTTGGAGCGAGCATTGTCTGCGCCGCATGAAGAACCACACTCATGTGGCACCGCCGCCCCCGGCGGTGGGTTTTTCGATCAAGGAGCATCAGAAAAGGCAGTGAATGATTGTGGACCGCAGGCGCCCTCGCCTGCGGTCGCAAAAGTGCCTTCTGCGCAGCCGGGGGCGGCTACGGTCCAATTTCCCACGGAAGGACCTTCATCGCAATCTCCGGCAACCGCAGTCCAATCCGCAGCCGACGACGAACTCCCTTATCCCGGAACCTGCCGCGAAAAAATCAGGACGGCAAAACAGTACGATTCGCCCGCAGGAGTAAGCTGGCGTTTCAAAGTTCCTGACGGCGAAACAATCTCCTTTGACGACGGCTATTTCGGACGGCAGGAGTTCGTCGCCGGCCGTGACTTCGCCGACTTTCTTCTCTGGCGTCGCGATGATATCCCCGCCTATCAGCTTGCCGTGATGGTCGACGATGCGGCGATGCAGATCACTGAAGTCGTTCGTGGCGCTGATTTGCTCAAGAGCACCGCACGACAACTGCTTCTGATTCGCGTGCTGGGATATCGAGTGCCCGCATATTTTCATTGTCCGCTGCTGCGCGACAAAAAGAATGTCCGCCTGGCGAAGCGGCATGATGCTCTGAGCTTAAGGAAATTAAGGGAGCAGGGAGTGAAAGCAGAGGAGTTGAGGAAGAAGTTTGAGAAAGAAGTGGAGTGGGGCAAAGAGCCCCGCTAATGCGAAACTGTGAAGCAGAAGTCCCTAGCTGATTTTTGAAGAATTCTTATGATCATCCATTGACAATTAGAGCCGTTCGTAGGGAACTGCGATCGCAGGTACGTAGGTTACACTTGGATTGCGTAGTAAAGAAGAGGTATATACCCCGCCAACAAGCACCCACAAGCGCAGCCGTTTAACCCGATGATTCCGATCCCC
>DASXJO010000314.1:0-2721 GCA_036497385.1 Candidatus Angelobacter sp.
GTCGGCGGAGGAATAGGTACCACAACTTTGTGCACCATCCCTTCTACGACTTGCCCTAACAAGGACGGAGATGCCTCCATTGGCGAGTGCGGACATGGTTGTTGAACAAGACTGTCGCCTTGCTCATGCCGGCATTGACAGGCGTTTCTCACCAAGCGTCGACCTCGGGCAAATTCTTTTGAAAGGCTTGGGCCCATTGCACGGACCCCAATTGATGAAAGGAGAAAAACATGAATGATCAAAACAGAATACTGATTCGCCGGGGTGCTCGCGAGTTGACACCTACGGAAACCGACCTAATCAATGGAGGCTTTCGAACTCTGTCCTTTTGCACCTCCTCGCCTTCTCCGGATGGAGACCAGCACGTCGGTGAGGTTGGCTGCTAAACGCGTTCGGCTGCGCGCAAGCGTGGCCGAAAAGCTCTTTTGTAAAGCTTGGGACCGCTCAACGGACCCAAAATGACGAAGGGAGAAAAATATGAATAATCACAACAGAGTGTTAGCTCGCAAGGGCGCTCGTGACTTGAATGAGCAGGAAGTCACGATGGTATCCGGCGGGCTCAGGACGTTGACCGCATGCACCTTGGCTGCAGCCGGCACCCTCGACGGAGATACCTTCCATAGCGAGTGCGGCAGCCCCGATCAATAGCCGGTTTCGCGGTGAAGCCTTCTCTCAACGAGTTTGGGCCGGATCAACGGACGTAGAAACGAAAGGAGAACAAGCATGAATGATCAGAACAGAGTGTTAGCTCGTAAGGGCGCTCGTGACTTGACTGAGAAAGAAGTCGAGCAAGTCTGCGGCGGCCTCAGGACAGCAACCAAATGCAGCGTGACTGCGGCTGGCGCTATCGACGGAGATCTCCACGAATGCAGTTGATCGATTTCCGAGCGGCTTTGCCGTCGCTCCGAATAATAGACCACTGTTAATCGCTTAACCACTATCAAGGAGGAACATATGGACCAGGACAATCGCGTACTCACCCGCAGGGGGGCTCGCGAACTCAGTGAACAGGAAGTGCAAACCGTCACCGGCGCTTTCAAAGTCCGGCGCACGCTCACACCCTGCTTTGTGGATAGCAAACAACAATTCCTTAATGGAGATCAGTCCATTGGCGAATGCGGTCCTTGATCAAATCCCAGGCGGCGCCCTTTGACGGTGCCGCCTGTTTACAACACGCAAACTTTTAAAACGGAGATAACGCAATGAAGCTCATAGTTTTAGCGCCGGAAGACGATAACCACACAGCCCCTATCAAGTGGGCGCTGGAGAAGGCGGGCCAGAAGGTTGTCTGCTGGGCTGGTCTCTCCTGGACTGACGAAGGTCAATCCTCTCTCCTGATGAACCGCGATGACACCCTCACTTTGGGAGGACACTCCGTTGATCCCGGTGACGTGATTTGGGTTCGCCGCCCGGAGGTGCCTGTCCCAAATCCCAAGGTTTCTGAATCAGACAAGAAATTTGCCTCACTCGAATACCGCTGCTTCTATCATTCCATCGCCTATTTATTTGAGACCTTGCCGGTGTGGTGCATCAACAAGTATTCGGCTGCGCGGGTGATGATCCAGAAGGCCGTGCAAATTCGTTTGGCCCGCCAATGCGGCTTAAAGATACCGGCCACCCTGATGTCCAATAACCCTGCAGCGGTGAGAGATTTTTTTGCCCGTGAAAACGGCCGCACTATCTGCAAAGGCTTTACTCCGCACGTGTGGCAGAAGGAAGGCAAGATGTCCGTGGCCATTACGGAAACTTTTGAGCTGACCGGCGACCAGTTGCCAAATGATGAAGTTCTGACCTACGCGCCCGCCATCTATCAGGAACGCGTGCCCAAAGAATATGACATCCGCATGGTGCTAATGGGCAGTCACATTTATTCTTACGCGCTCAAAAACAAGAAGCAAGCGCTGGATTGGCGGCAGGATGCAGGCTTAGGCCACGTTACAGCCGACCTGGTTCCCACTCCGCCTGATGTCGAAAAAGGTGTCCTGGAGTTCGCGCGCCGATCCGGCTTGTGTTTCGGTTCACTCGATTTTGGCGTTGACGCGGAGGGCAAGTGGTGGTTCCTGGAGATCAATGAACAGGGCCAGTTCCTCTGGATTGATCAGTTCAATCGCGACGCGCGGTTGCTGGAAAAATTCTGCGCTTTTGTGACTGCGCCCCAGAGCTCAACCTTGCCTTTGGAAGCGCGGCAAGACCTGTTCCCGTCCCTGCAAGAATACGAAGACCTGCTCAAGAACGAACAGGTTGCGCCTATAGGCCGGCCCCGGCAGGAAGACCCATTCCTGTCGATGGAGGCCTAAAACAACTAGTCTTTGCGATCTTCGTCGCCTTTGCGGTACAACAGATGTGATGAAGATCGCGAAGAAAACCCTTAAGCTCGCGGATGCGTTCAAGGTCAGGCACGCTGATTCGTTTCGGCTCAAGGATTATGATCCCGCCGATATCCGCGGCATCCACTCCAAAGAAAAAGCCGATGAGCTTTTGCAGCAGAGCATGGCCGTGCTGCAGGGTTTACAGGAGAAACTTTACGCTCAGGACCAATGGGCCGTGCTGCTGATCTTCCAGGCTATGGACGCGGCCGGCAAAGACAGCCTGATCAAGCATGTAATGTCCGGTGTAAACCCGCAGGCCTGCGAGGTATCCAGTTTTAAGCAGCCCTCAACCGAAGAGTTGAACCATGACTTTCTCTGGCGGACAACGCGCCGCCTCCCGGAGCGTGGAAAG
>DASXJO010000315.1:0-8049 GCA_036497385.1 Candidatus Angelobacter sp.
CCAGCATGACGTACCGCCGTGAAGATGATCATCTCCCGTGGATGTTGATCAAGGGCTCCCCCTCCTTTTCAACGTGATCATCAACACGGCGGTGTGGTTAAAGCTGGCGATCTAAGCAGGAGAGAACAAAATGGCAGTCCCTGTCGGCGGCGCGGTGTTCCTCAACATTTCGAACGCCTTATCAGAAGAAACGCTGGACATTCTCTGTAACGCAAGTGGTTCCCTTTCTTCAATGGGTCTTCCAAAACCTGACGACATTTTGGGCTGGAGCAGGTTGCAGGAATTTGTTGAGCGCCACGCCCTTCCCGAATCGGACCAGTTGGTCGAGCGTCTCTCTCCGGCTATTGCTGGGTTCTCAATTGCCGGCGTTCCTGTCCTGGATGTGAGGCCGCGCCGCTGGAAACAGGAAAAAAAAGTCGCAATCTATATGCACGACGGCCTCATGTTGTACACTGCGGCTTCTACTCTGGGCCGGGCCGCGTTGTTCGCTGATGATACTGCTTTACGCGTGATTTCCGTAGATTACACGCTGGCGCCGTTGTCTACTTTCGACGAAATCACGAACCAGGTCGTCAACGTAGTGCGAGCAATTTCGACACAAGGGTATAAGTGGGAAGATATCCTCATGGTGGGCGAAGGATCAGGCGCCGGTCTTGTCATCGCCGCGATTCTCAAAATTCGCAATCTTGCCTTGGGACTGCCGGCAGCGGCTGTGCTGATTTCTCCCTACATTGACCTCAGCTCCGCCGATGATACCGATTACCCACCTCAGAGTCTCATTTCTTCTTCCTTCAATGGAATTTTTATGGAAGAAACAAAGATGTCCAATGATTTTGGGGAAGGATGGAAGATGCATACTGCTCCCATCTATGCGGATTTTTTCAAAGGTTTTTCGGCCACACTGATCCAGGGCAGCACGCAAGGGCCTTGGTTCAATCATTTTTTTCGTCTGTATCACGTCCTCGATGTTGCGGGAGTGCAGGTTCGGCTGGATCTGTATGAGGACATGCCTCAAGGCTTCCAATTGAGAAAGCCGGACGTACCGCAATCTCAGATAGCGCGGCGAAAATTGCGCGAGTTTGCTCGCTTCCGGCTCTACGGGGACGGACGCCCTGAACTGCCCAACAAATACAACAGAGGCAAGCTGGAAATTTTTAAAAGCCCAAAAAAGAGGGCTCACAGGATAGGCTAAACCTGTCCTGGCCAAAACCGCGAGTCCCGGTGGAAGACCACTTCAAACAAACCTTGGAACATTTGCTTGGTCGCATCAGCGGACCGATGGGGTTCCGCATCATCATTCAACCGCTGGTATCATTCGTCATCGGCCTGCGCGCCGGAGTTAACGATGCACATTGCGGGCTACCGCCGTTTGGCTGGTCAGTTCTGTCAGGGCGTACTCATCGCCGCGCGCTTCTGAAACAAGCATGGAGGGACATTGCACGGGTGTTTATTGCGTCCATCGTGATTGATTTGGCTTACCAGATCTTTGTTTTACGGTGGATCTATCCTCTGCAAGCAGTGTTTGTAGCAACGGTGCTCGCTTTGCTGCCTTATATGCTGGTTCGAGGCCCTATCAGCCGGGTTATCAACATGCGACAATCTCGCTGGAAAAGCGCTCAAGCGCAGGTGAAGCGCCACAAGCACCGAAGCTCAACTTCAAACTGAACGCGTAGCGAAGCCGAGTCTTATGGAAACTTTCAAGGTCGCAGTTGCCACCAGGAGACAGGCTCGACAGCGAGAATTTTCGTAAATTCAGAATCGAATTCCAAATGTGATCGGTATCAACTGGGTGTTGGCTGGGCTTGTAGCGGCGTAGTGATAGCGGGCCTCAATATACATGCGGTACCGTGGTTCTCCTACTTTAATGGTGAAACCCATTCCTCCGTTGAAACCAGCGGCCGCGGAAGATGTGCTTGCCAAAGTCTGATCACTGCTCACCACGCCAGATGAGCAGGCAAATCCCCAAAACAACCACTCCGGCGTGCATTGCGTGGTTGTGCCCGTGACCACCTCCTGGCTGAGAGTTACACTGCGGTAATAGAATCCACCCCCGCCGATGAAGTACGTACCCAGGGATTTGCCGCGCAGCTCAAACTTGTAATTCCCAGTAAATGCGAGCAGGTTTCCGTACCCTTTCAAGCTCCGCGAATGCAGGGCCACGCGTAATGGCGCGATTGCGGAATTAGAAGGAAATAGCCGGTTCCACATGAATTCTGCAACAAAAGCATTCCGGCGGCTCATGTTGTACCCGGCGCCGGCAGTTAATCCCACCCCGAAGTTGGTAAATCTGGCCGTGGGATTTACAGGAACCACCACTGGAATCGCGAGGTTGGTGTTGAGTTTGCTGTTTTCATCGAAATCATACTCTTGGGCGCTCAATAACGTTGAACAGCAGACAATTACCACCATCGTGGCCAAGGTTGCCATACAAATCGCCTTCATAAGGCTACTTCCAATCCGGGCCACGCAATCTATGTTCAGAGTTGCCGCGGCACCAGAGCGGTATCGTAGATAGAGAAACAGAGCGCGCCATACTGTCAGTTTTTGTAGTGAGGAACGTTTGGACTCAGAGTACCTGCACTCACCATTCTTGCCAATGAATTAACGTCTTAGTCGCACCAATACTGTTACAGTTCCCGACTGCGTTTACGATATTCAACGCGTGGGCATTCGATTCAGCTGAACCGGCAAGGGTAACGGACTCTTCCGTTGTGGTCGGTCGCCTTGGAACCATCCAGCGCGATGGCGTTGGCGGTAGCCGCATCTGCTTCGATTGCCCTGGTTGTCGCAGTGATAGCCAGAACTGCGCCAGCCGGTGCACCGCAGTCACAGGGCACACCCGTCTGCGCGATTATGTTTGCCTGGACTGCACGGGTATCGTGCAACTTGTCGGCGTTCATGTATTCACGCCATTGGCCACCGTGCTGTTGGCGCGTTCACAACGTTGAGTGAGCTGGCGCCGCTGAGCGCACTGCCGCTGAGATCCACGGTGAAGCTACGGGTGCTTGACGCAGTGGATGCACCGTCCGCAATCGCTGAACCGGCGCTGATTCTGGTCCATCTGCTTATCAGCCAGAGGCTTGCTCTTGCCATACGCAATAGCTGAAATGCCGATGAGTAAACTGCAGACAAGAAACGCGAGAGTTTTTCATTTTACTTCCCCTTCTATCTGGCAACGAGTACGGTCATAACTCTGAAAATTCAGAGTTGCTCAGTTGTAAGGAGGACCTGCACACTCTGAGGAATTACAGTTAGGGACAAAAAATTGAGACCTTCTACGTCCTGATCGAATAAATGCACTTGCATCCAGACACAGGGCTTTCTTAGATGCAGAGAGCTTTCTTCGTCACCGGTGCGGCGGGGTACGATTCGAGCAAATGCTCTGGAAGTGATTGATTCTAGGCGGGTAAGGATGGTGGACCTGGTCGGGATCGAACCGACGACCTCTTCCATGCCATGGAAGCGCGCTCCCAGCTGCGCCACAGGCCCACAGTAGTACCTCACCATTTTCGCCGACCGGGGAGCATTCGTCAAACCAAAGGTGTTGCAGGACGTCCAATAAGAAAGGATTTCTTCCTAAATAATAGGATTTTTTTCAATATATGGAACCAACTGCCTGAATTTTCGTCTTGTATACAGAAGGAAGAGGGTAAACTTTAAGTACCACTACTGCGTTTGAAATATGCACATCCCAGCATCAGCACCGGAGAATGTTCCGCCAGGGCAGAGCGCGACCGCCGAACAAGGTCCTGACCGGTCGGCGCGCCGGGGTGTGTCTTTCAAAGAGCCAATGCTGATTGCGCTGGAGACTTTGCGCTCCCATAAGCTACGGTCGTTCCTAACGCTTCTCGGCGTCATTCTCTCGGTTTCCACTTTGATCATCGTGGTTTCCATGGTGCAGGGCGCCAACAAGTATGTTTCAGACAAAGTGGCTAATTTCGGCTCCAATGTTTTTCTGGTAATGCGTTTTCCGCTGATCACCAGCGCGGAGCAGTTCGTGAAACTCTCACGCAGCAATAAAAACATTACCTGGGAGGATTACGAGTACGTCCGGGACAATATTCAGCTTGCCGAAGCCGTGGGACTGGAAGCGCGGCGGAATGGCAAGGTCAAATATAAAACTGAGTCGATTGAGGATATTGATGTTCGGGGCGTCACAGCGAATATGGGCGGCATTGATACGGAAGAGCCGGTACTGGGGCGTTACGTCACAGATGCGGATGACGCACATCGGTCCAACGTGACCATGATCGGAAATGACGTGGCCAAGCGGTTTTTCGCGGGCACGGATCCACTGGGCAAACCCATTTACATTGATGGAGAAGCCTATGAAGTCGTGGGGGTGGCCAAGGAAGTGGGAAGCGCGTTTGGCCAATCGCAAGATAGCTTTGTTTACATTCCCATTCAGACGTGGCGCAAGGTTTATGGCAGCAACGCTTCAATGAATATCAATATCAAAGCCGCGGCCGCTGATCTGATGCAGCCCGCGCAAGACGAAGCACGCGTGTTGATGCGGGCGCGGCGGCATCTTGCCGGAAAACAGGACGATACCTTCGGCGTGGTGGAGCCTTCCGCCATTATGGAGCTTTACAACAGCCTTACCGGTTCGCTTGCCAGCGGATCAATCTTTATCGTGGGAATTTTCATGGTGATTGGCGGCATTGTGATCATGAACATTATGCTGGCCAGCGTCACAGAGAGAACGCGCGAGATCGGCGTCCGCAAATCGCTTGGCGCCACGCGGCGGGACGTCCTGCTGCAGTTCCTGGTCGAATCCGGCGTTATGGCAACCATTGGCGGTGTACTCGGCGTGCTGGTGGCTGCGGTTATTTCATTTGTTGTTGGATGGTTAACGCCATTTCCCATGGACCTGCCGATACGCTGGGTCATCATCGGCGTGGTTGTTTCTACCGCCATCGGGGTATTTTTCGGCGTCTATCCCGCGTACAAAGCGTCCAAGCTGAATCCCATTGAAGCGCTGAGGTTTGAGGCATGACGCACTCCAACATGATGATGGAAGACGTGAAGATGGCGCTGGAAACCATCCGCACCCACAAGGTCAGGTCATTTTTGACTGTGTTGGGTGTGGTGATTGGGACCATGGTGGCTATTCTTGTGGCGTCGATTCTCCTGGGCGTGGAAAAAAATGTGCAGGATTCCCTAAATGAGTTTGGCGTTGATAACTTATTCGTCTTAAAGTTCGAACCCGGAATTCGCTTTGGCCGCCTGTCTCCTGAAGAACGCACCCGCAAACCCCTGACGTATGACGACGGCATTGCCGTCAAGGAAGAGCTGCCGGCAGTAAAAGATGTGGTGATTGAAATACTCTCGCGCATTGGGCAAGGCCCTCAGCCCATCCGCACAGCGCGATATAAAAGCCACGAACTTACTAACATAATTTTTCGCGGGATGACTTCAAGTTATGCGGAAGTGGTGAATGGCCGCATGAAAGAAGGGCGTTTTTATACGGAGCAGGAAGACCTTCATCGCGCAGACGTTGTGGTGATCGGCTTTGATGCCGAGAAGAGCCTCTTTCCAGATGAAACCGCCGAAGGCAAGCAGTTGCTGGTGGATGGGAACCTTTATACCATCATTGGCGTGTTCGATAAAAAGAAAAGCACACTGAACCAGGCCGGCGACGTAGAAGTCTTCATTCCCTTCCGCACTTATAAAAAGCATTATCCACAAGACGATGAGATTGCCCTGATTGCTGCCGCCTATCCCGGAATGAAAGACATTGCCGAGGACCAGATTCGCGGGCTGCTGCGTACACGCCGCCGTGTTCCGCCGAACAAGCCGGACACTTTTGGGATCAGCAGCGCCGAGCAATTGGGCGTCCAATTCCGGGACATCATGAAAGGTATCTTCCAGTTGGTGATCTGCGTGGTTTCCGTGGGACTGCTGGTGGGAGGCGTGGGTGTGATGAATATCATGCTGATGTCAGTCACCGAAAGGACGCGAGAAATTGGCGTGCGCAAAGCCATTGGCGCTCGCAAGCGCGATATCAGCTTTCAATTTATTACTGAAGCAATGACTCTGACCGGCATTGGGGGATTCCTGGGCGTGATTTTGTCTCTGATCTTCAGCTTCCTGATGCAGCTCGCTCATTTTCCATCATCGGTGCCGGTCTGGGCGATCCTGCTTGCTCTTGCGGTGGCTTGCAGCGTAGGACTGTTTTTTGGGATTTATCCGGCAGTGAAGGCGGCGCGGCTGGATCCAGTAACGGCGCTGCGGTACGAGTAAGCAATCGCCGCAGATCAATCCTTCCTGAACCCGAGCGTTGCGAGGGGTCCATATCGTTACCAGTAATCGGGCAGATACTCGCTCCCTCGATCATGCTCGTTGCTATAGAGATCCCTCACTTCATTCGGGATTACAGAAAAAACTGATTTACTAGGCTGCTTTTCAGCGCTCATCAGCGGAAATCTGCGGCGAAGACTTCTTTCCTTCCTCTTTCACAAACCCATACGGGCAGTGTCTGCAGCCTGAGCGGCAGCAATATCCGCGATTCAGCAGATATTTGGCCGTGAAGACCCAGTTCCCTCTTTCCAGGTAATAATCTTCGCCTTCCACCAGATTAGCTGCGCTCATAGCCTGCCTGCCATGCTTAGAATCGGAGTTTCGGGTATCTCGACCAGTACGCCATCTTTAAAGCTGAGGTACTTGCCGGAAATCGCGGGCACGCGCTCTCCCGGCACCACAATCCCTGCAAGATTCAACGGATCGGCTGCGGAAATAGTGACGATTTCACCGCCGAGAGGAATACTTTTCATGGCGCGCAGAGATTCCACAGCCACGGGCAAGGCAAATTGCTCGCCGATGAAGCCGCTGATAAAGCGTCCGCCACGGATTTCACCGCGGTCTTCAAGCCGGCGGAAGGAGATCAGCAGGTCACGCCAGCGCGGCAGCATGCTCTCCCGCACCAGCAGCTCACGGAAGACGACGCCGTAACGCTCAAGAAGCACGCGGCAGACCGACTCAATTGCGCGGCCACTGTCCTCACCATGCGGCGGGTACAACAATGACCAGCGCCCCGCGCTGTGGCGCGGGCGGTTGCTCTTGCCGCTTCCCTGCCCGGCGCGGCGCTTGGGATCGATGAGCGCACGCAGATTATCGAAACCATCGGCTGTAACCAGGCCTGCGGCCACAAGTTCCCATAGCGCGGTTTCAATTTCAGCTTTCAGCTTGCCCGTACCGCGCACGATGTCGGCAAAAAAGGATGCGCCGCGCGAACGCAGAAACGTAAGCACTTCACGCGCGCCCGCACCCAAGCCGCGAACTTCCTGCTCGGCATCGCGATGAGCGGATTTCACGCTGGGCAGCGCCATCCATTCCGCTTCATCGCGCACAAAGAACGTGATGGGAGCAACGCTGGTGGGCACCACTCGGCGTCCGCCACCGGAAGAATCTTCCAGCATTGCCGGATGAGGCGTAAGACGTCCCCAGCCGACTGCTCCAGTAAGGCAGAGCTGGTCCAGCACCTGCGGATCGTAGTTGCTGATGCGGCGCGCCAGAATGTGCCGCTCCCAGGCGCTGGCCGGAACTTCAAAGCCCTGCAACTGCCGCAGGACTTGCAGTGTGCCATGCTCAGAGCGCGCCTGCGTACCCGGCGCAACATGCTGCCAGCGCAGCAGCCAGCGCATGAACGTGGCAGATGTGACCGGCTCAATCTGTTTGCGCAACGTGCCCAGCGTCAGGCGATGAATTCGCGCCAGCAAGCGCCGCTCCGACCACTGCGTTTCTTCACCCAGCGTCTTGTCAAAATTGCCACGTAGAATCAGTCCGGTGGTTTCGATCCGCAACAGTGTCTTGTCGATTTCTGCAACAGGCAGATGCAATAGACCGGCCAGTGCAGTAGCTGTCGTAGGACCGAGATGCGTGAGCCAGCCCGTAAGCATGGATTTGAGTGCGTCTTCTTGCGATGGCGCTTCGGCTTCGATAGATGGAAGCTGATCTTGAAACTGTGCGTCGGGATAAATCGCCGCGAAGGCTTTTGCTTTTTCTGCTGATACCCAAAATGTATCGTTCGCAGGCGAGGGCGCCTGCGGT
>DASXJO010000316.1:0-4426 GCA_036497385.1 Candidatus Angelobacter sp.
AGCAGGGCAAACCAGTATTCAAACGTGCCGTAATGGCCAACGGAAAAGAGGTTGATTGCGAGCAGAAAAAGGCCAAACGCCACCATCCAGACGATCTCCGGCATAGCCGGATACCACTGCCGCATGTACGTGGCTGCCGCCACCACTTCCGATCCAACCACGATCACCACGGCGAACCAGTATCCATAGCGCGCAATAAAACCAGCCCAGCGATTCAGGTACAGATCGGCATAGACGCCGAACGATCCCGCCGCAGGATGCACAGCCGACATTTCTCCCAGAGCCATCGCTACGGTCCAGGAGATCAACGCGCTAAGGACAAAGGTCAAAACTACAGCTGGCCCCGCAACCTGAATGGCCGCGCCAGAACCTAGCAATAATCCCGTGCCAATGGAACCGCCAACGGCCACCATGGCCATTTGACTGGCGGTCAATTCCCGTTTTAACCCCTGCTCTTGGTCAGTCATTTTCTTTGCTCTTGCCAGTCATTGATCGGTTGAAGGATTGGGGGAAGTTATAACGGTTGTTAAGGCAGATTGCCACATCGGTTTGCTTCTTCAGGGCGATTACCAATGGATGGAGATGAAGCATTGAGTGCTCCGCCAATTCCGCATAGAATTGCATACTCAGCCTCAGTGCATCCCGGCGCGGCCCCCTTCCGAGAGCATTCTGAGCACTTGACCCATGGCGGATATTTCCAAGCGAGTTGAAAAAGCCGAAAAGTACCTGCAAAGAAGCAAGCCTGAGGCTGCGCTGGAAGAGTACCTGAACATTCTCAAGGACGAGCCCCGGAATATCCAGGTGCTCCAGGCAGCGGCGGATCTTTGCGTGCTTCTGGACAGGCGTCAGCAGGCCGTGGATCTATTCGCTACCCTGCTGGAACAGGAGTTCGAAGCGGGCGAGAGCGCCAAAGGATCGGTCACCTACAAAAAGCTCTGCAAGATCACTACCCCAACGCCAACCCAGACGTTCCAATACGCGCAGCTCACGGAAAAGCGCGACCGCAAAGAAGCCCTGGACGCTTACACCAGCGCGTTGCAGGGATTTGAACGGCAGAAGAAAGACAAGCAGGCGCTGGCTGCATGTAAGCGTATTGTTGAACTGTCGCCAACCATTGAAAATTTGCAACTGACGGCGGAAAAAGCATCCTCATTGGGCGAAGGCAAGACGGCGGCCACGAATTTTGTCCAGCTCGGGCTCTTGCAAGACCAGGAATCGCCGGGTTCGGGATTTCAATCCTACGAACGGGCCTACAATTTTGACCAGCTGAACTTCCAGGCAATTTATCTCTACGGACGCGGGCTGTTTTCACACAACGCGGTCACCGAATGTCTGGCGGTGCTGGAGCCTGTGGTCACCAAGGTAAAAGGTCTGCCTGAATTGCGTGAGCTCTATGCGCATGCGCTGATGGCAGCCAAGCGCCCGGCGGAAGCCGAGCCTTACACCTGGGAGGCTTTTGAGAAAGACCCACAGCAATTGGAAGAAGTGGCTTCTCTCGTCGGCGTTTACCTGGACATCAATGACACGCGCGGCGCCCTGGAGTTGGCCAGGAAGCTTGAATCCCATGAAACCGCGGCAGGACGCCGTCGCGAATTCATTACCAGCATGTATGAAATGTCCGATCGCCGGCTGGCGACGCTTGGCTTTACTGAATACCTGGTCAAGCTTTTTGATACCGCCAATCGCGAGCATGAATACAGCAATACGCTGCTGAAGCTCTTCCAGCTCTACTATTCCGCCGGCAAATATGGTCAGGCCGGCGAGACTCTGGACCGCGCGGCTGAACTTGATCCTTACGAGCCCGGCCACGCCAAGCGCCTGGAAATGCTGCGCGGACGCATTGACGATCACGCCTACAGCCGCATAGCCAACCGCTTTCATCGGACTGAGAACAAATCCGAGGCGCCGCCTGCGGCCCAGCCTGAGCCGGAAACGGCAGCGCCAACGCGCGGCGAATCCGAGCCTACCGTGCTGGAAGACTTCATTTTGCAAGCGGAGATATATCTGCAATACGGAATGCGCTCTAAGGCGCTGGAGCGGATTGAACGCGTCAGCAAACTGTTTCCACGCGAAGAGCAAAAGAACGAGAAGCTGCGCCATCTTTATATTTCTGCTGGATTCACGCCGGTCTATCAAGTTGCCGAGGCAGTCGCACGGGCCGCCGCTCCTGAATCCGCGCCAAAAGAAAAAGCGGCCGCTGCTGCGCCGCCACCTTCTCCTGCTAATGAAGAAAACGCGGTGGACAATTTTGCCCGTGTCACCGAGATCACGCGGAATATTTATCGCCAGGCCAACGTGAAGAGCGTGTTGTTTACCGCAGTGAACGACATTGGCCGCCATTACAGTGCCAGCCGCTGCGTCGCGGGGCTTTGCACAGTGGGCAAGCCGCCTTCCGCCGCGCTGGAGTATTGCGCGCCGGGAATAAAGCAGTCTGACGTGATGGCAATTGTGAAACTGATCGGCCTTACGCAGCAGCTTGCGGCAAACGGCGTGGTGAATATCCCAAATGCCAAGGCGTCGCGCGAACTTGCTCCCGCGGCGGAGCACATACACGCTTTAAACATCGAGTCGATCCTGGCGGTGCCCCTGCTCGATTCAGGCGAGCAATCCGGAATCTTGATTCTGGAGCAAACTTCCCCACGACAATGGCAGCAAACCGATGTTGTGGTGCTGAAGACCATTGCGGAGCAGATGGTGCTGGCGGTGAGCAACGTGCGCCTGCGCACTTTGATGAAGACGCTGGCCGTTACCGATGAAAAATCCGGCTTGCTGAAACGGCCTTCTTACCTGGACGTTCTGCTTTCAGAAGTCCGCCGGTCTTTGCAGCAGAAGACTCCTTTAACGTTGATGCTTCTCCACTTCGGGAAGGCATCCGCCATGGTCAAGGAGCTTGGCGAAGCGGCGGTGGAAAGCTTGATGCAACAAATAGGACAATCCATCGCTTCCCATATCCGCCAGAATGACGTGGCCATACGTTACGATCTCACCACTATCGCGCTGGTGCTGGCCGATACCACTGAGAAGAATGCGTTCCTGGTGGTGGACAAGATGAGGAAGGTGCTGGCGCCCACAAAAATTCCCGGCACCGAGCGGACGCCGCCCATCAGCGCGGGAATTGCCGAAGCGGTGCTGCAAGAGAAATTTGATGCCGTGGACATGGTCACTGAAGTTATTAATCGGGTAGAAAGCGCGTTGGAAATCGCGCGCGCTGAAGGCGGCAACAAAGCTCATTCCCTTGCGCCTGTGATCCAGCCGAATGCCGTCGCCTAGCGCCCCAAAATTCCTGACGGACCCCCGCGCTTGAGTACCTAGTTCCGTCGAACTAACCCTTCCGTCCTACGGACTGACCCATTGGGCTTAAAAGTCTATTTTCATTGAGCCAGAGTTGTTGCTCAGGAATACTTGCATTACACCTTCCTGGAGATTTATAAGTGGCAAAAAGCATCGCACTTTTCTGTTCATCAATCGTCATTTTGTTCGTTTGCGGCTGCGGCGGCAGATCAACCGCAATGTCCACGCCTGTTCCCACGGCCGGCAGTCCTAATCCGGGATCTTCTTCAAATCCTGGGTCGTCTTTTGCAGCGCCGGCAAATGCCACCGTGTTCCCAAACATTGAAAGAATGCCAGACTGGCAGTGGTGCACCGCGCAACTCAACCATCAGCCTTGCGCTTCCGGCCTGGGGAACGCTACGTCATCGAAGATTGACAATCAAGCAAGCCCTTCTTTGGATGGATCGTCTTCAAAGTTCACCATCGCCGGCCCCAAAGGCTATTCCAATGCGCTGTGGTGGAAGTCCGTAAGCGGAGGGCTGGATGCGGCCCACTTCAGTTATGACGTTTCGTTTTACATTGACCATCCCGAAATTTCAGAGGCGCTGGAATTCGATGTGAACCAGTCCTTTAACGGAGCGCGCTACGTCTGGGGCAGCGAATGCAACTTCAAAGACACCGGCAAATGGGACATATGGGACCCGAAGAGGTTTGTCTGGGTGCCCACAAAGCTTCCATGTCCCGTATTTTCTGCGAATACATGGCACCACATCACATGGCTTCTGGAGCGAGTGAATTCGCAGGTCCATTACATCAGCCTGACTGTTGATGGAAAAACCATGCCAGTTGATATTTACAAGGATCTTCAGCCCAACTTCAACGGCACCGATATCAACGTTGCGTTCCAATTGGACGGCGACATAAAGCAACATCCTTATAACGTGTGGCTGGATGAAGTCACATTGAAGGCGTGGTAAGTTTTGTTCTCTGGTCCCAGCAGGGTGTAAAAACAATGGACCGCCACGACAGGTGGCGGCCCATTTTGAATAACGGCTGAGCCCTCAGCCGCTAACTTTGGCTTCTCCGTTTCATTCCTCGTTCGTTATTCTGGATCTGTTGGATCGTTGAACAGCACTGTCAACTTAATGCTGCCGTG
>DASXJO010000317.1:0-2168 GCA_036497385.1 Candidatus Angelobacter sp.
TTCGCGCATTCTCCTACTCGGCCACTTGATTGTCAACTGAAAGACTTATGTATTGAATTTGCCACATCAAATGCGTTCCAAATGGCGCTGATCTGGCCGAAACTTAACGCCCAGACGGAGCTTGCAGTACTGGCGAAGAAGATTAGTTTCACGACACTTCCTTCTGGAAGTGCCTCAACACCGCTTCCGCCTGTGGCTTGGTCAGCACTGCCCCCAGCGCGGCGGCGTCGGCCTGCTGCACGGCGCGGACGCTGCCAAAATGTTGCAACAATCTCTGCCGCGTCCGTTCGCCCACACCGGGGATTTCCAGCAGTTCGGATTTACGGTCGCGCATCTGCCGGCGCTTGCGATGGAACGTGACGGCAAACCGATGCGACTCATCGCGCACCATCTGCACCAGATGCAGCACAGGAGAATGGCGGTCCAGCACCACGGGATCGTCTTCCTGGCCAAAAACGTAGATGATCTCTTCTTTCTTTGCGATCGCCGCCAGCGGCTGGTTGGTAATACCCAGTTCTTCCAACGCTTGCGCCGCAGCATGTAGCTGCCCCAGACCGCCATCGATCAGCACCAGGCTCGGGAACGTCTGGTTCTCATCGCGCAAGCGTTTATATCTGCGCGTCACCACCTCGCGCATCGACGCAAAATCGTCCACGCCCGTCACCGTCCGCACAATGAACTTGCGGTATTCGCTCTTGTTCATCTTGCCGTCTTCCCACACCACCATTGACGCAACGGTCTCCGCGCCCTGTATATGTGAAATGTCGAAGCACTCAATGCGCTTCGGCGCATCCGGCAAGCCTAGCGCATCCTGCAACGCCTCTTGGACGGCCTTAGCCTGCGGCTTCATCACGCGAAATCGCTGATCAAAAGATTGCTTCGCGTTCTGCGCCGCCAAGTCGATCAGCGAACGTTTCTCTCCGCGCTGCGGTACCAGTATCTCTACCTTGCTGCCACGTTTTTCCGACAGCAACTCTTCCAGCTCCGCACGATCCTCAAAATCCACCGGCGCAAGAATGTCCCGCGGAACGTATTGCTGGTCGATGTAAACCTGCTTCATCAGCGCGGAGAAAAATTCTCCGGGATGGAACAAAGATGTCTGTGGACCGTGGCCGACCCCAGCCGCGGAAGCCAACCCGTCCTGACCACCATCGCCCTCACCCTCCACAACTTGTGGACCACAGGCGCCCTCGCCTGTGATGGTCGCAGCCGGGGGCGGCTGCGCTCCAACTTCTTGTGGTGAACCCGTCTCCGGCAGCTCTTCCCAGAAAAACTCTCGCCGATCCAGAATCTTTCCACCGCGCAGGTGAAACACATTCACTGCCAGCATGTCATTTTCATAGTGATAGCCAAAAACGTCCTGGTCGTCGCCTTCGGCTGCCGCCATGCGCTGCTTTTCCTGGAGCTGCGCCACGGTTGAAAGCATGTCGCGATACCGCGCCGCGCGCTCATACTCCTGCTGTCGTGCGGCTTCATCCATGCGCGCGCGCAGTGATTTAGATAAATCGGTTTGCCGGCCTTCCAACAGGAGCTGCACATCGTGCACCGCTTCCAGATAAGATTGCGGTGTAGTCAGGTCCTGGACGCACGGCCCCAGGCACCGCTTGATGTAATACTGCAAACACGGCCGCAGATGGTATCGCGTGAGGTCAACTTTGCAGGATGGCACCAGAAAGCTGCGGTGGATCAGGTCCACTATCCGGTAAGCCAGGTTCCCCGGAAAATATGGCCCGTAATAATTACTGCCATCCTTGCGCAGGCGGCGTGTCACATATACGCGGGGAAAACGCTCGCCCCTGGTCAGCTTGATATAAGGGTAGGTCTTATCGTCGCGCAGCAGGATGTTGAAGCGCGGCTTCTTCTGCTTGATCAGGTTATTCTCAAGCGCCAGCGCTTCTTTGTTGTTATCCACCACAATGTATTCAACATCCACCGCCTCGCGCAGCAGGCTTCCCGTTTTGGCGTCGGCCTCACCCACACCTTCCTGGAAATAGGAGCGTACGCGGGCGCGCAGGTTCTTGGCTTTCCCTACGTAAATGACCTCGCCTTCGGCGTTTTTATATAGGTAAACTCCCGGCCGGAGCGGGATTGTCCGGATTTTCTCTGTCAGATCCATCGGGGGAAAGTTGAGGCTTACTACCTAGATTCTTCCTGTAAGGCTCCGGGTG
>DASXJO010000318.1:0-7573 GCA_036497385.1 Candidatus Angelobacter sp.
TTGCCGTCCCGCCAGCACTGCGTGCTTCATCGCCTCCGCCATCAGAACCGGATCCTGCGCGTTGGCGATTCCTGTATTCATCAGGACCGCGTCTGCCCCGAGTTCCATCGCGATCGCCGCATCCGACGCAGTACCTACACCCGCATCCACGATCAGGGGAACGCCGGTGATCATCTCGCGCAGAATGCGGATGTGAGCCTGATTCTGAATGCCCATGCCGCTGCCGATCGGAGCCCCTAAAGGCATAATCGTCGCGGCGCCAGCATCGATAAGGCGCTTGGCGAAGACGATATCGTCCGAGGTGTAGGGCAAAACGGTGAAGCCTTCTTTGACCAGCACGCGCGTGGCTTCGAGCGTCGCCTGCACATCAGGATAGAGCGTGGCCTGATCACCAATCACTTCCAGCTTGACCCAATCGGAGATCCCGACTTCGCGGCCCAGACGCGCTGCGCGGATCGCTTCATCCGCGGTGTAGCATCCGGCCGTGTTCGGGAGCAGGAAGTACTTCTTGGGATCAATGTAGTCGAGCAGTGACTCCTTGCTGCGATCAAGATTCACGCGGCGCACCGCAACCGTTACCATCTCCGCGCCGCTGGCTTCGAGCGCACGCGCTGTTTCCTGGAACGATTTGTATTTGCCCGTGCCAACAATGAGCCGGGAGCGGAAAGAACGTCCGGCAATAATCAATGAATCCGACATGCAGATATTGTAGTCTCAAACCCCCAAGGGACGAAGGCGCACGAACGAGATCGCAGGGTTCGTAGAGACGTAGCTAGCTGTCGTGTGTCAAGAGGTTGTTCCGCGTCGGAGCGAAGGCAGACGGCTGATGGGCGGAGCGTGATTGAGACTAGCATGTGGTCGCTGATAGTTGTACTGCTGCAGCCAGCGAGGTAGGCCGAGGCCGCGTTCCGCCGACGATGGGTAGTCGAAGCCGTAGGCCCATTCTCGCAGGGCGGTCTGGATGAAGCGTTCGGCTTTGCCATTGGTGCGCGGAGTATAGGGACGGGTGAAGAGATGGTGGAGCTGGAGTTCACGGAGGCAGCGGCAAAAGTGTCGGCTGCGGTAGCAGCCGCCGTTGTCGGTCATGACCCGGCGGATGGCAATGCCAAGAGAGGCGTAGTAGTCGAGGGCGGCGCGCAAAAAAGCCAGAGCGGAATGATGCGATTGATCGGGCAGCAAGCGGGCGAAAGCGATGCGGGAGTGATCGTCGATGGCGACGTGGAGATACTCCCAGCCGCCACCAGAACTGCGGCGCGCGCCTAGGGGATGGTAGCGGAACTGGGGGCGGTGAAAGCGGCCCAGAGCTTTGATGTCGAGATGGAGCAGACCTCCGGGATGAGGATACTCGTAACGACACGGGGCAGGCGCGGGATCGAGCGAGCGCAGGCGGTGCAGTCCAAGACGGCGCAGAATGCGGCTGACGGTGGAGCGGCTGAGACCGGTATGTTGTGCAATGCGAAAACCGGGCCAGCGCTGCCGGCGCAACGTTTCCACCTGGGCCAACAGAAGCGGGACCGTGCGCCGCGGCGAGGTGTGCGGCCGGGAGGAGCGATCGGCCATGGCCTGCCGGCCGCGCTGGCGGTAACGGCGCCCCCATTTGGCGGCGGTTTTAGGACTGACGTGGAAGGCGGCGGCCGCCGCCTTCCACGTCAGTCCTTCGCGCACAACTCTCTGCGCCAGAGCTTCTCGACTAAAGGGCGTCAGTCGTGCATTCTGGTGAATGTCCATTCGATCTCTCCTGAGTGCGTGATTGCTTCGACTCAATCAGCATCTCTGGTTTCGATCGAATGGACAACCTCTTGAAATTTCACAGCTAGCAACGTCTCTACGGGAGAGGATTGATCCTTCTGCAAGCGATTGTGTCTTCTGAGGTAATATCTCCGTCATGGCCGTTGCCGCTCGAATCGAAGAAGTCCGCAGCGAACTCACCGAACTTGCTGAATCCAGCCGAAGCGCTCCGGAACTCATGCAGGCGTTGGTGAAACTCCTTCACGATCGCATGCTGAAGTACAACTGGGTGGGCTTCTACCTGCTCGAACCCGGTGCAGAACCGCCCGTCCTTGTGCTGGGCGCATTTGAGGGAGCCATGACGCCGCACACGCGCATTCCCTTGAACCAGGGAATCTGCGGTGCAGCGGCTTCCAGCGGGCAGACGGTCGTCGTGGACGATGTCAATAAAGATCCGCGATACCTCGCCTGTTCTCTGGAAACAAAATCTGAAATCGTGGTTCCGGTTTTCGCGCACGGCAAAATCGTCGGAGAACTCGATATTGACAGCCACTTCCCCGCCGCGTTCACTCCTGAACATCAGACTCTCGTGCAATATTGCGCTCAACTGGTGGGACAAAAGATGGAAGCGTCTCCGGCATGAAGCGCGTGGTGGCAGGCCTTATCCTGCAAGGAGGCAAGCTTTTGGTGTGTCAGCGTACACGCCACCAGACCATGCCGCTCAAGTGGGAATTCCCCGGCGGGAAGATCGAAGAAGGCGAGCAACCGCGCGACGCCTTGCGCCGCGAATTGGAAGAGGAACTCGGCATCGTGGCGACGATCGGCGATGAAGTTGCCCGCATTCAGCACGAGTATCCAAATGGGGGAATGGTCGAACTGCGGTTCTACATCGTTCGGGAATACAAAGGAGAGCTGGAAAATCGTATCTTCCGCGATATGCAATGGGCCGAGCCGTCCGCGCTTCCCAACTTTGACTTTCTCGAAGCCGATTTGACCCTGGTGAATGATCTGGCGCAGGGAAAGCTTCTCTGACTCGCCTAGCCGCCGCCCTTGCCAGCGACGGACGTATACATCCAGACCAGCGACAAGGCAACTACGATGACCGTGGTTGCCCACGCGATAACGTTGAACAAACGCGTGTTCGTGTATTCGCCCATGAGCTCCTTCTTGTTGATCAGCAGGAGCATGAACACAAGCACAAACGGCAGCACAACGCCATTCAGCACTTGCGACCACAGAACGATGTTCACCAAGCGGTCCGACGGGATAAGCAGCACTAATATTCCGCCCGCGGCAATCAGGAAGGTGTAGAGCCAATAAAAGAATGGCGCCTCACTAAACCTCCGGCCGACTCCAGACTCAAAACCCAGCCCTTCGCAAACCGTGTACGCCGTCGAGAGCGGCAGAATGGACGCCGCAAACAGCGAAGCATTGAACAGTCCCACCGCAAACAGGATGTAGGCATAATCCCCGGCCAAAGGCTTCAAAGCTTGCGCGGCATCGGCGGCATACTTGATATCCCGAAAGCCATGCATGTAGAGAGTTGCGGCACAAGCCACGATAATGAACCAGGCCACCACGTCGGTGAAGATGCAGCCGGTCACAACGTCCAGCATGGACGCCCTGTACTGCCGGCGGGTGACTCCCTTCTCGACAATGGAAGACTGCAAGTAAAACTGCATCCAGGGAGCGATCGTGGTGCCCACGACACCGATGACCATGAAAAGGTAGGTCTGATCGCGAAAGGCGTGCGGGTCGGGAGGCTTGAAGGTCGCAATGGTGGCATCTTTCCAGAAAGGATGCGCGAGGATTCCTGCCAGAATGTAAGTCAGGTAGAAGAAAGAAGCCGCCAGGAAAACTTTCTCCACCGTCTTGTACTGCCCCTTGACGACAATGAGCCACACAATCACGCCGCAGACCGGAACGGTGTACACCCGCGGCAGGCCGAAAAGCTCCAAACTGGTGGCGATCCCGATAAATTCGGTGACAACATTGCCGAAGTTGATGATGAGTATGCCCAGCATCATGAAGAACGTGATGCGCAGCCCGAATTCTTCCCGGATGAGATCGCTAAGACCCTTGCCCGTCACCGCACCCATGCGGGCGCACATCTCCTGAATCACGATCAGGGCGATCGTAATCGGAACCATGGTCCAGAGAAGAAGGTGTCCGAATTGCGCTCCGGCCTGGGAATAGGTCAGGATGCCGCCGGCATCATTGTCGACGTTGGCAGTGATGAATCCCGGGCCCACGACGGCGAAGAACAGCAGGATCCGGATTTTCCAGCGTCTCAGAAACTTCAGCATGGGCACATTTCGCAGACATAGGGATGGAGCGCATTGCAGCTACAACGACGCCACAGAATAAATGCAAGGAGGGAAAATGAACAAATGAAATCTGCCGTGCGCGCTCACGATTACGCACTGCCGCGTCCGGTCAGCAAATTCAGACGGGAATCTGACAACTTCTTTCAGCGTGCGATGTGCTGAATCCACATGGCGAACGAGTGCCAGGCTGCCGTCTTTCCGATCGGAATCCTGATTTGCTGTACAAAGATCAGAAACGCGCAGCCCCACACGGTGACGCGGTGAACCTTACGAGTGGACCAGAGATCATAAGCGAGCAAGAGAAGCAGAAATGCATAGGTGGCTATCGCAGCTCGTGGTGCGTTCCTGTGAATGATGTGCCAGGGCCAGCGCGCAAAGGCGGCGATCAGCAGTGCGGTATTGGCAATATAGATGACGCGCTTGTGGGCGGCCGAATCGAACCGCAAACGGAATGCGAATGCGATCAACGTACCGAAGATCAGCATATCGGTGAGCGGAATAATGTAGAAGAAATACGGATCAAAGTGGCCCGGGACAGTTCCGCGCGCCAACCTGTCTGTCGCCGCCACGACTCCGATCACGACCATACTGCACGCCAACATAAATGCGGCAATGCCAAGCTTCTTATGAATGTCCACGCGATGGGCTGCTACCAGCGAGGTTTGCGTCACCAGCAGCAGGATCCAACTGGAAAAGACCGCGCCGTGAATATGGATGATGGTGCTGGGCAGCGGCGCCTTGAAGACACCGGCCAGGTAATAACTGGGACCGAATCCCACGAAGACCGTGGCCAGCATCAGCAGTGCTGACGAGGAAAAAAAGAAGTGGTCAAAACGGCGTCCGGGAATAGTGGAGACCGGCTTTACAAACGTACGCGGCGGCGCAACCGCACTGGTCATAGGAGACCCAAATCGGCCAACCGCTCATGGCGGCAGCCCCAAGATGCCCGAGATTGTACCTCATCCCGCTGCAAGCGAGAAGGAAACAGCGGAGGTCCGGCGAGGCTCAAACCCGCGTTTCCCGAATTATGCCTGCTCTTTGAGTTTGAGCTTGGATTTGTTTTCTTCCAGGAAGGCCTTGATCTCGTCAGCTGCCCCCAGCAGACGATTCCATTGTTCGTAATAAAGCGTCACTGGGAAGCGGCCGAGTCCGTAGACGCTCACTCCGCCTTTTTCTCCGACTTTGAAAATCAGGTCGCCACTCCGCTTTTTGATTTCGACTTCTTTTTCCAGTTGAGCCAGCTTAGCCTTTAGTTCTTCGTAGCTTGGTTCTGCCATGAGTACCTCGAATGGATGATTGCGAACACGCTCTCGCGTTATCGTCGCATCCTATACTAACTTGCCACAGGCCAGCACGCAGCGGAGAACCGCGTGGATATTCTCTGCCCGGTTCGAAGTGGGAAATGGGAAAGCCTACAGGCCAACATTTGTAGACCAACGTAACCCATCTTGAAAAGTAAAGCTTCGCAAACGTTGCTAGAATTGGGACCAATCTTCACACTGGGCACATCTAAGTTTGATTGGGGGGAAATGCTTGTCCAAAGTACGTTTTGCACACTTAGTCGCTGGTCTATTGCTGGCGAACGTGCTGCCGTTCAGCGGCGCACAGGATGCTCCGGCACCACAGCAGCCGCCTTCGGCGCCATCCATTCAGGAACAAAGTCAGCAGGCTCCGGGCAAGCCGGAAGAAGCCAACGGCACAGGCAAACCCGCCCCCAAAGGCACTTCGAACGACAGGCTTTTTTACGCTCTGCCCAACTTCCTCAGCCTGGAGAATACAGGTAAGGTTCCCCCGCTCAGCAGCAAAGAGAAATTCAAAGTGGTCACGCGAGGTGCTTTCGATTACATCGAGTACCCCTGGTATGGACTTCTGTCGGCCATCAATCAGGCGGATGATGCCGAACCCGCTTACGGTCAGGGCTGGGCCTCGTACGGAAAACGTTATGCGAGTTCCTTTGCCGATGGCACCATCGAGAACTTTATTACCAGCGCGATCCTGCCTTCAGTTCTTCACCACGACCCGAGGTTTTATCACTCGGAGGCGGGCGGCTTCACCCACAAAGCCGGCTATGCGGTAAGCCGCATTTTTCTGACCCGCACAGACTCGGGGAGTACGGCGTTCAATTATTCGGAGGTGCTGGGCAGCGCGTTATCGGCTACGATTTCCACCTACAGCTACCACCCGCGCAGCACCGTGCTCCGTTCCCCCAGCGGGCCTCGTTATGTTCCGTCCGATCGAACCCTGGCCAACACCGCGAACGTGTGGGGATCGCAGGTGGCCTTCGACACGATTACGATCGTGATCAAGGAATTCTGGCCCGACATTCACCGAAAACTGGCTGGTAAATCCCAGGGCGGCCCGAGTCAGTAAGAATCGAGTTTCGAGTTTCAGGTTTGGAGTGGGTGGCAAGGCAATAGAGGGGTTCCGCAGGCTCGAAACTGGAAACCCGAAACTTGAAACTGCTCCTACGCTCTGCGGCCCGTCTCGGCTGGCCGATCCGTGACCAGTTCCGGGTGCAGGCGGCGGAAGCTTTCGGTTACGTGGCAGTTCCAGCAGACCGGCTGGTGAGTGGAAAAAATCTCCGGCAATTTTTCTGGCCTTACCTCTTTCCATTCCGTCGTCTTGAAGTCGGGTCCCAGCAGAGCGGGCGCATGATCCCATTGCTGCAGGGCGCCGATGGGTTTGCGGCAGAATACGCAGTTTTTGCCCTCGTACCACTTCGAAACGATATTCCACACCAGGCAATTCTGCGAGTCCGCCTCGATTTGCTGTAAGCAATCCTGGCCGCAGTTTTCACGCTCGGGCCAGCGCGAGCATTGCTTCAGTTGCAACGTGGGCTCATTGAAAAAAGTGCCCAGCGCTGCCTCTCCCGCCGCTACCTTCACAGCCTCGGCCGTGTGGCTCTCAGGGCAGGTAATGAGGCGGTCTCCGCGAAGACGAAAATACGTACGCAACCCGGGCACCGCCCGCAATACAAACAGGCCGGCGGCCAACACAATAACGGCGATGATGATACTCAGAACGGTGACTGTCATGGGACGACCCCCGGCGCGCGGTTGGCTTAAGCGAGCGATCCACGCGGCCTCTAACCCAAGTGTGGCGAGGCCAGATGTGCTGGGCGATAGCCTCCGTCACGGCAACCCGTGATTCCGATCACATGCGTGAAACACGTAGGGGCGGACCCGTTGGTCCGCCCCGGAAAGCAGAGCCCGTGTAGGAGCGGACGCCTCGTCCGCCCCGCTCGCGAAGCGAGCGTATTGCCTGGCGGTGCCTAAAACTCAACGAAGCACATGATTGCGCAGCTGCATCTTCACGGCGACCGACAGTCGGCGTATACCCTCGCGAATCTGCTCCGGCTGCGAATGCGAGAAATTCAGCCGCATGTGCCGGCCTCCGTCAGCCCCATTGCCATTTGCCGGGTAGAAGCTGTCCCCGGGAACGAAGGCAACGTTTTCGGCGAGCGCTGCTCGCAGGAGCGCCTGCGAATCCGTCCCCTCGGGCATGGTCACCCATAGGAA
>DASXJO010000319.1:0-10461 GCA_036497385.1 Candidatus Angelobacter sp.
CGCTGCAGCAGCGTTGTGGTGTTGGTAATGAATCCCAGCGTTTTTGAATTGCCGGGAGCAGCCACAAAGACTCCGGGAGCAATCCGCGACGTATAAATATTCTGGTTGCGCATGCCGCTGCGGCTGTCGTCAGCGCAAGCCGGAACGGTCTGCGTGGGATCAAACACGCTGGTATGTGCTGTGGCAGGATTGGAAGCGGAAAATGGCGGCGTATATTTTGTCCAGTCGCCATCCAGCGGCGGCCTTACGTCTCGATTATCGGTCCAAACCGCATGGAACAGAGGATTGCTGCTGGGCGAAGTGTTGAAGCTCCATTTGCCATTGTTGATGACGAAGCTCGGCGCCCCGGCAACATCAATATAGTCGCCAATAAAGGGTTGCGTGCCTGACACGAACAAAGGCAGGTTGGGTGTGTTGACCTGGAGCTGTTCAGCCACGCTGGTCGAGTCAAAAGGATTCACCCCAAACTGGTACCGAGAGACCCGAAATGAATTAAAGCTGGGGACCACCAGGCTGCCAGCCGCGGCAGGACTTGTCTGCGCGCCCTGCAAATCAATAGTGTGGCGACGAATCGTGAGTGTGGAACCAACACCGTTGGCGCCATCGGTCATGAAGGAATTGAAGACCGCCGCAGGATGGTAATTCGCATCGCTGGGATCAAGTTCACCCAGCAGCTTTCGGGTTTCTATGTAACTGGTGAGATCAGGCGTCAGGGTAAAGACGCCCAGAGTGTGGTCCTGGCGAAGGTCGTAATACACCAGCATGAGCTTGCCCGCATTGAAGCTGAGAGTGGGCATGATCTGGTGTCCGCGTGAAGGATTTGTCAGGTTCGTAAATGGATTGCCATTATCGTCGGCGACCAGGCCGAGGTCCACGGGCGTGCCCGAACCTGACCAGGTTGTGCCGTTGGCAGACACCGACATCATGATGCGCGCATCGCCATTGCTCTGGCGTTGCGACCATGAGACGTAAACGCGCCCGGTGTCATCCACGGCCATGGTTGGATACGTGTTGGTGCGGAACGAGCCTCCGCCAATGCTGAGCCCTTGATCAATTGGGCATCCGGCTCCGGTGGGTGTAGCCAGACAGGCCGAAGGAAAAGTGACCACATCTATGGGTGCGCCAAACGTAGCGCCGCCATTGGTTGATTTAGCGATTGCAATCCCGCCGCGATGGAGCGAATCCGCGAAGCGTCTCCAGGCAATATAGACAGTAGCTGTGGTATTTTTTGCGCTGCTGGGATCCACAACCACGACCGAACCCTGGTTGACGGAGTTGCTCGCGATCCTTAGAGGAAGGCTGAAGGTCTTGCCGCAGTCCGTGGAGCGGGAAAACAGAATTTGCGTATTGCTGGAAGGCAGGTCGTCATCATCATGACCATGGTCATCGCCGGTGGCGCCGGTGACAAAATCCGTATAGCTTACAAACACTGCTCCCGCCGGTACCACTTCACTGCCCGCTGAACCGTCAGGATTGGTGAAGTTAATGGTGCAGGTAGCCGTGCCGCGAGGAAGGTCCACCGCCAACCAGGGTTTATCTAAAAACTGCGTGGCACTGCCCAGAGAAACAACCGTTTCTCCCAGATAGCGGATAGAATCCGCGGGAGTTACATTCGTGATCGCGCCTTGGGTGCGCGTGGCGTCGCCGTTTTCGCGATTGTCATTGTCAACGAAACGCGCAACAAAAACGGCTCCCAGCGGATTGGTGCCGCGATTGAAGGCAATACCGCCGTAATAAAAAAGACCGTTGGTTCCTGCGCGCACGGCGGGGTCTGCGCCGGCCTGAAAACCACGGAGCGGAGAGGCCAGTCCGTCAGAAGAGGAATCCAGCGGATAGCCCGGAAGCAAAGTGCTTTGCCACGTCTGGCCACCGTCAAAGGACTTGAAAATGCCAAGCCAGGCGTCGCCGCGCTCATCAATGCCAAGAAGCCCCGGAAGATCTACCGTGCGATAGTCATTGGCTCCCGCCAGCAAGTGCAGAGGGTTGCGTGTGGACACGGCGGCTGAGGGTTCATTTTGGCGCTGGAGAAATGGATCTCCGGTGGTCCAATCTGTACCCGACACCATGTTCACGTTAGTACCGGCCGAGGGGCTCTGGGCGGAAGCAAACAAAACAGCAAAATACAGCATGGCCGCAACAAGCGGCCGCAAAGCCTTGCAGGGATTCATACCACAACCTTCTTATTGAGAAATGCGCAACTTAAGCCCAATAAAGGGCTTACCCTGGGATACCCGTCGAAAGGGGTTCGAACGCGCCTGCACATACCTTGGCGCCGCATCGAGCACAACTGATCTTGATTGCGTCGAGTATGGGGGTGAGAGACTCACATGTCAAGAGAGCCGAAAGGCTTTTGTTGAAGAATTGCAGTGTGCAAAAGTTTTCTTACGCCAGTGCGTTTGACGGTCTGGATTTACTTGGGTCTAGGGAACGAATGGATTTGAATTCTGCGAGGCAAAGATTGGCTCCTCAGGTAGGACTCGAACCTACAACCCTTCGGTTAACAGCCGAATGCTCTGCCATTGAGCTACTGAGGAGTGGGCAAACAGGCCGCCAGAGGGGTGGTCGGCCGCTTGAGTTGTCTTCTTAAAAATAGCACGCATTTGGAGCCTTTAGCAATCATGAAATCGGGTCTCCAATCGACTCAGTTTTCTCCTTAAGCTTCATCGGTATTTGGCCCGTGCACTGCCTCAGAACGGGAAGCAAATCGTGCCTTCGACGGCAGCAAATCACGGGAATCGTTAATATAAAACTGCGTCCTGAAGATCAGTGTCAGATGTAAAGCTGTTCGCACTGTGACCTGCGCCGAGTAATTACCTCCATGAGTAAAGAACCCAAAGCTTCAGAATTTGTTGCCGCCGATTCGCCCAAAATCGCATCTGAGGCTTCCGCTAATGTTGTGCGCAAGGCGCCACCTAAAGCGAAGATCATGACCGTCATCGACGACTACCATGGCCGGCAGATCGCCGACCCTTACCGATGGCTGGAACATTCTGCCGCGCCGGAGACGCAGCAGTTTGTCGCGGCGCAGAACGCCTATACCCACAGCGTGCTGGAAAATATTCCTGGTCGCGATGAACTGCGCCGTCGTGTGGAGCAGCTTTTCACCATTGGGCGCGTGGCTTCACCGCGCATCGGAGGCAACAATTATTTTTATGAGCGGCGTGACGGCCGACAGAACCAAGCCGTGGTTTATGTGCGCGAAGGACGCCACGGAAACGACCGTGCGCTGATCGACGTAAATGCTCTTGCGCCTGACGGCACCATCGCGCTCGACTGGTGGTACCCCTCTGAAGATGGCAAGTACGTTGCGTTTGGCACGTCCCCGAACGGCTCAGAGCTGAGTACGCTCCAAGTGATTGAAAGCGCCACAGGCAAGCTGTTGGAGGAAAAAATTGAGCGCACCCGCGCCGCCAGCCTTGCATGGCTGCCGGACAGCTCAGGCTTCTATTACACGCGATACCCCCGGCCGGGAGACGTGCCCGCCGGCGAGGAAATGTACAACCGCCGCGTGTTCTTCCACCAGCTTGGCTCGGCTGGCAATGCCAATGGCGCGCAGGATTCTCTGATTTTTCCCGGAGATGGCATCGAGCTAGCGCCGCAGCAGTGGCCTAATGTTTCTATCTCCAACGACGGTCGCTGGCTGCTGGTGGATGTGAGTGAAGGCTGGACGAAAACGGAGCTTTACCTCAAAGGTCTTTATCTCGAAGATCTTTCCGCAATAGACCTTTCTTCAACAGATGCGGCCATGCCGCAGGGGCGGTTCCAGCGCATCACTACCGGCGGAAACTTTCTTTATCACGGTGAAGTGCTGGATGGCCAGCTCTACATCACCAGCAATGAAGGCGCGCCGCGATTCCGGGTCTTCAAGGCCGCATGCGCCGCGCCGGAACGAGCGAACTGGAAAGAGATCATCCCCGAGTCGGACGCGGTGATTGAAGGCCGTGCCTCCGTTATCTCCAGAAAACTCTTTGTGCATTCCATCAAGAATGCCAGGTCACAGCTCCACTTGTTCGATCTTGATGGCAAGCCGCTGGCGAATGTCGCCATGCCCGCGCTGGGCAGCATCTTTGATCTGGGCGGCAACTGGAACACCGAGTCAGGCTTTTTTGGCTTTGTCTCGTATGCTGTTCCGCCTACGGTTTTTGAAGTGAGTTTCAGCGGCCAGACCACTGAGTGGGCGCGCGTGGAATCCGGCATTGATCCCGCGCGCTATCAGGTGGAACAGCTCTGGTTCAACTCCAAAGATGGAACGCGCGTGCCAATGTTCGTCGTCAGCAAGAAAGGGCTGGTTAGAAATGGCCGCAATCCCACACTCCTCTCCGGCTATGGCGGCTTCAATGTTGGACGAACGCCATTTTTCAATCGCAACGTGATGTTGCTGCTGCTGGAACAAGGCGGCGTGTATGTTGACGTGCAGTTGCGCGGCGGCAATGAGTTTGGCGAAGATTGGCATCGCAATGGCATGCTGGAGAAAAAGCAAAATGTTTTCGATGACTTCATTGCCGCGGCGGAACATCTCATTGCAGAAAACTATACTGACGCCGGTCATCTGGCGATCCAGGGCGGCAGTAATGGCGGTCTACTGATGGGTGCGGCGCTTACGCAACGGCCAGACTTGTTCCGCGCCGTGGTGTGCCAGGTGCCGCTGCTGGACATGCTGCGCTACCAGGGTTTCCAGATCGCCAAGCTGTGGATTCCAGAATACGGATCGTCGGACAATCCGCGGCAATTCGAGTATCTGCACGCCTACTCGCCTTATCATCACGTGAGGGCTGGCACGCAGTACCCTGCGGTGTTATTTATGACGGCGGAAAGCGATACCCGGGTCGATCCCATGCACGCGGTAAAAATGGCGGCGCTGCTTCAAGCTGAAGCGGCGAATGGTCCGGAGCGTCCGATCCTGCTGCGCGTGGATTCCAAAGCCGGACACGGAGTGGGAAAGCCGATCGCAAAACTGGTGGACGACGCCGTGGATGTCTGGAGTTTCTTGTTTTGGCAGCTGGGCGTGAAGCTGCAGCCATTGTCCCTGGCAATTCCTGATGTCTTTTCGATGCCCAAATAAAAAAAGGAGCCAAATACGGCTCCTTCATACCTTAACGAATCAGAAAAAGTTCAGCTCGCGTTAAACGGCTGCGTTAGCCGGAAACCAAGACGGCGCTCGGCAATAAATCCCACTTCTTTTTTTCCTGTGGCATAAGCAGCGGTTGTGCCTCCGGCCGCGCCCACTGTAGTCCCAATGGCTGCGCCCTTGCCGCCTCCGGACAATGCACCCAGCAGCGCGCCACCGCCGGCCCCGCCGCCGATGAATGCCAGATTGCGTTTCTTGTAACTGCCGCCGCTCACAAACACGCTGTTGGTTTGCAATGGCACGGTCTTGCCATTCAGCGTAATGGAGGAAAGCGTGATCCGCAGATAGCCTGCATTGTGCATGTGCCCGGATTCGCGGGCGGCAACCACCTTGCCGGTTACGGGAGCGCCTTTGGGCGCCAGAGTTTGTCCTTCCACTACAAGAGGTTCATCCAACTCGGCAGAAAAATTCTGTCCGGATTGCGCTGTCGCGCTGGAAATGGATTGCTGCAGCCGCACGTAAATAGCGGTGTTTGCGGGCACCACCAGCGCCTTGCCTTCAACAAAAGGCAACTGCTGCTGTGGAGACGTTGCGGGCGTGTCTGTGGAAACAGTGGGTGGCTGCGCGCCCACA
Organism: Candidatus Angelobacter sp.; assembly: GCA_036497385.1. Lineage (GTDB taxonomy): Bacteria > Acidobacteriota > Terriglobia > Terriglobales > Acidobacteriaceae > Angelobacter. The sequence goes on from DASXJO010000319.1 coordinate 5,702, forward strand.
CCGCAGCCCGCTGCAAGTCCCGCCAGGACCAGCAATATCAGAAAGAACAGATTTCGTTTCATTGCGTACCCCGGCAGTGTGGGGGGCACTGCCACCATGGGTAAAAGCACGGCGGATGCCAAAAACAGCGCTTTATTTTGTTAGGCTTATAAGGCCGATATTTTGGAAGTGTGTACTTTTTACCACCGGCAGAGTAGCTGTTTCTACGTTGAGAAAGGCCTAACGTGTGGAGAAAAGGCTAACGCGTGCCGCTTCCGGATATAGTTTCCGAGGCAGCGGTGACTTCAGGCTGCATCACAATGCCGTCGAAAGCCGTTGTTCCCAGCAGCCGCCCATGGGCGACGTGAAGATTGCGAATACGCCATCCTGTGGTGATGGCGTTCCATGTCCGGCCATTATCTGCCGATTCAAAGATGTTGACGGATAGGTCGCTTGCGACCAGCACGCGATGATTTTCTTCGTCGAAGTGGATGGCCTGTATATCGGCCAGATGCAACGACGAGAGCTTTTTCCAGGAATCGCCTGCGTCTGTGCTGCGGAAGAGCCCCGTGCGCGCGGCGAGCCAGACGTCGCCGATGTTATCAACGGCAACGGAGTTGATGAAAAAATCGGCATCCAGAGTTTTCGTCGGCAGCCAGCTTTCGCCTCCACTTACGGAGACTGCCACCGTGTTCCGCCCAGCGATTGCCGCCATTTTGCCTGTCACGCTGATGCTTACCGGAACGCCGATGCCAGGCAGCGATTCCGCGTGCCATGTCGCACCGGAATCCGAGCTGACGAAGAGTGCGCTGGAAGTGGCGGCAAACCACTTGTCCGCGCCGAGTTCCAAAACAGTGACACGTGGAGCAGGATCAGGAGCCGTTGCAAGGCGCGTTGAAGTTTTCTTAAGCATTGCCGCCTGCGGCTTGCTCAATGGAAGATCGCGCGCTATCCAGCGGGACGCATTTGGTGGCAACGCGAAGATGCCATGATCGGTACCGGCCACCAGCGTGCTGTCCGCAGCCTGGCGAAGCACAAAAACATCGTGCCCATCCAGACCGTCACTATTCTGTTTCCATGTTTGTCCGGCGTCGCGGGAAACAAATACTCCGCCAAATTCCTTGTCGTTCAGAACTCCGGCGTAAAGCACGTTGCTGTTCTTGCGGTCCACCAGCAAAGCTGCCGCCTGCCGATGAGTAAAGCCACGATTTGAAGCCGTAAAAGTTACGCCGCCATCATCACTGGCCAGCACGCCGCTGCGATCGGTGGCCAGCAGCACGCGCGAAGGCTGTCGCGGATCAATGAGCACATCATTGATGATGATGTTGGAGCCGGTCATGTGTTTCCAGGTCGTGCCCCCATCGATGGTCTTCCACAGACCTTCCGTGGTCCCGGCATAAACGATGTTGTGATCAATGGGATCCATTTGCAGCATGCGCGTGCGCCGCGCGGAATACGGAATTCCCTGAATTTTCCGGAAAAGCTCTCCGGCGGAGTCGCTGCGATAAATGCCTGAGCAGGCGCTGATAAAGATATTCGCAGGCTGCGCGTGATCAATCACGATGGAAAAAACATCGGAGTCATCAATCACGCCTTTTTTGATGTTGTGCCAGGTTTTGCCGCCGTCTTCGGTTTTCCATGGCAGGTGCCACGTGCCGGCATAGATCACGTCAGGATCCACCGGATCAATGGCAACGGATTCCACATTTTTGATTTCAGCATGGTTGGCGGGAGAGATTCTTTCAAAGTCACGTCCGCCGTTGCGGCTGCGGTAAATCCCATCCAGCGCGCCAACTACAAGAATTTTTGGATCGGAAGCCGCCATGCTTAGCGCGCGCAGAGACTTGCCGTGCAAGTCAGCCACGATTTCCCACGTCTTGCCTGCGTCATGGCTGCGAAAGAGGTCGCCATCGCTATTGGGAAGCTGTGCATTCCATGCAGCGGCGAATAGATTTCGTGAGTCTGTTGGATCAATAACGATGTGGTCCAGCACCATCTCCGCTGAATTGCCGGGGCGGGCAAAGCGGGACCACGTCGCGCCCTTGTCGGTTGAGAGATAAAGGGTTCCGGCGCTGGTGCCGAGGAAAATATGGTCGGGATTCTTTGGATCTATGGCAAGACTGCGCACGTTTCCGCCATCCGGTCCAATAGGCTGCCATGGCTGCTCCGCCACAAGGGCGGCAGACATCCAAAGCAAGCTAGCGAAAACGGCAATGGCTCGCAGAATGCTACGCATGGGTTGAAACGGTCTTTTCCCTGAAAACTGAATGCAATGAGAGTGACATGATGATTTTGCTCCAACAAGTTACTGAAGGGCAATGAATTTAAAGAGTTCAAGCCTAGGCCGACAATGGGGATGGGGCCTCACAATCAAATGGCGCGCGACACACCGCACCAGTCGTGCGCCAATGAAGGAAGGGTTATTGCGCAGGCTTCACGCTTGCCGGTATTTCCACTTTCAACACCTGCAACAATAAAAGCGGCCAGGTTTGGAACCCTGGCCGCTGAAAAACCGAGCAATTATCGTGATGCGGCAGAACCGGTTACCTGCAAAATCATTTGCGTTCCTGAATCCAACTTCACATTGCGGCCGGCAGAGCTGATAACTGAGCCCTGCGCGCTGCCAGCAGTCGCTGTGCTCAGAGCTACTCCCTGCATTCCCACTACGCCACGCGTTGCAGAGTTAATGGCGCCATTTGCTGCTATGCCAGTCGCCTGATTGACCGATCCATTCACTGCACCATTTGCCGTGTTGGAGACTGATCCGGCAGTATTATTCACGGTGTTAGTAGCAGTTCCCACGGTTGAATTGACTACGCCTCCACCCATGGGAGCACTGCTGGCGCCGCCGCTGCTGGTGCGTCCACCGCCCATGGCAGTGCCGCTGCCGCTGCCGTTTCCCATTCCCGATCCCATATTTCCGGCAGCATCGGTTGTTGCGGAAAGCGAGCCTTGCACGGGGGGCGCCAGCGCTTGAATCACTCCGGTGAACCCCATTTCCTCTCCGCCTTTTAATACCGCTTTATCAAAAGCTATGCCCAGCCTGGACTCGCCGCTCTCCTTGCTTTTGGCTTGCACTTCGGTTACGTGCCCCACAAGTTTTGTTCCTTTGTGCAGCACCACCTGGCCTGAACTCTTTACGTCCTGCGTCAGCTTGGCTGTGACTTCGTCACCCTGCTTTGCTTTTTTAGCGTCGATGGATTTCGTTAATTCAGCTTGCAGAGTCGTTCCGCTACTCAAGAGTCCGGAAGCGCCGTTCACTCCTGCTGCGCTGTTGCTGCCGGCAGCAGCGGAACCTTTATCTTTTCCATTTTCCTGGTTCGATTGTGAAACATTGCCATTCGCGCCGCCATTCACATTGGTTGAGGCGGCCGGGGTTGACGCCGCTGGAGTCTGTGCGCTCTGGCTGGCACTAGCTCCAGCGCTCGCTTGACCGGGAGTCACTGCAGCACCGCCGGATGCTGAACCGCCTGCCGAGGTCTGCGCAGTGGCACCCGTCGCGACTAAACCTGCCACAATCGCGGCTATACAAAATGTTCTCATGTTCAATCCTTTCCTCTCTGAGTAATCTAAGTTTGAAAATCCCTGGGTTGCAATTTTTTGGCCGCCCTTCAGTAATATTGTGACAGCGTTTCTTAGGAATCGACAACGCCCGGCCGCTGGACCCTAAAGCACTTCAACACAGTTTGCACTGGAAGCGCCATTCACCGATAATCTAACTAACCAGTTAATTAATGGTATCTGCTATCAAATCCGGCAAGTCCGGCTCTCGCGGCGAGCCTGAAAAGACCCGCGCCGCTATCCTCAAAGCCGCGCTGGAAGAGTTTGCCCACGAAGGCGTTACCGGGGCTCGAACAGATGAAATCGCGCGCCGCGCCGGCGTAAACAAAGCCCTGCTCTATTACTACTTTAAGGATAAAGAAGGCCTCTACGCTGCGGCCCTTGACCAGGTTTTTTCCGGACTCCATCAACGTGTGGCCAGTGTGCTGGAACGTGCTGATCTCCCGCCGCGAGAGAGATTGCTGCTTTATGCGCAAACTCACTTTGACTACATTGCCAGTTCGCCCGTTTATCCGGGACTGGTGCAGCGCGAGTTTATGCGCAGTGCGGGGCGCGCGCTTTCACCCGCTGCCAGCCGCATCATGGAGCTCCATGGCAAGCCTTTATACAGTCGCCTGGAAAAGTTGATCGATGAAGGCATTGCCGCCGGCGATTTCCGCAAGGTCGATCCCGTCCAGACCGTGACTTCGATTATCGGCACCATTGTTTTTTATTTCATCAGCATGCCCGCGCAGCAACTGATGCATGCCGGTGATCCCGGTTCTCCGGAGCGTATCGCCGCCCGTCGTGCCGCAGTGATCGATTTCATTTGTGCCGCCATCTTTACTCCCGCCGCAGCGCAGAAAGTTTGCAGATCATGAGCACGCGCAACCGCTTTTTCGCCTTTCTCGGACTGTTGCTGGTTATTGCCGCCATCTATTATTTTTTCTCCGCCGACCATTCTTCTGATCTGGTCCTGATCGGCACCGTTGACGCTAATCAGGTGGTAGTCAGCCCAAAAATCAGCGGACGCATTGAGCGCCTCGCAATCGACGAAGGCACGGAGGTAAAAGCCGGAGACACCATTGCCGTGCTCGACGCACAGGAACTCACTGCTGATCGCCAAGCCGCCGAAGCGGTGCTAGCCAGCCTTCGCCATCAGGTATCGCAAACGCGTGCAACAGAAGAGCAGACCGCCGGCGAGACTTCCAGCGGGGTCGTAAACGCAGAGGCGCGCTTGC
>DASXJO010000320.1:0-3109 GCA_036497385.1 Candidatus Angelobacter sp.
GTGCGGAAAGTCCAACATTTCCGACTCCATTTCCTGGGTGCTGGGAGAGCAGTCCGCCAAGAGCCTGCGCGGTGTGCGCATGGAAGACGTGATCTTTGCCGGCACGCGTGACCGCAAGCCCACTGGCATGGCTGAAGTGTCTCTCACGCTGATTGATCCCCAGGTTTATGACGGAAAGATTTCTGCCGAACCCGAGATCGACGTCCGCGATGACATGCCATCAGAAGACGACTGGGACGAGGCTTCTGTCCGCGCAAATGCGGCTGATGCGACGGAAGCCCATATCGCTGAAGTGCAGCCCGGGCCACTCGACTGGAAAGAAGGCATGGAAGGCGAACCGGCTGAACCCGCTCAGCTGGATAGAGCGTCTGACTACGAATCAGAACGCCCGGAAGGTGCACAGGCCAGTTCTGAAGGCGCACAAATCGGCGTCGAAATCGCAGGCGCATCAACTCCAGCCGATCAGCAATCTCCCGAGCCCAATGCACCCGACGCTCAAGCCGCGCAGACCAACGGCGCTGTGGTGCTCAAGATTCGTCGCCGCAAGTTCAAGCCCGTGGCGTTCGCCAAGGGCGAAATTATGGTCACGCGTCGCTTGTTCCGCACCGGCGAAAGCGAATACCTGCTCAATGGCAAGCTCTGCCGCCTGCGCGACATTCAGGACATCTTTATGGGCACCGGCCTGGGGCCGGAGTCCTACGCCATCATCGAACAGGGACGTATTGGCCAAATACTGAGCAGCAAGCCCTATGACCGCCGCGCCATCATTGAAGAAGCGGCCGGGATCACCAAGTTCAAGACTAAGAAGCGTCTGGCGGAGGCGCGGCTGGAACAGTCTCGGCTCAACCTGGCCCGCATCAACGATATTTTTGACGAAGTCACCAAGCAGATGAACTCGCTCAAGCGCCAGGCGTCCAAGGCTGAGCGGTATGCACGGCTGCGCGACGAGATGAAAGAAAAACTTCGCGTGGTCTTGGCCAGCAAGTTTGCCCAAATGGGCCGCGATGAAACGGGCCTAAATGATTCGCTGGAAGCTGTTGGCGAAGAGATTCGCGGTCATGCCGAAGCCGTAAGCGCCAAAGAAACAGAATTTTCAGAGCGCACGCAGCGCGGCTACTCCATTGAGACTGAGATTGCGCGCAACACCCAGACCATGAACGCGCTGGCCGTTGAGACTGAACGTGCTATCTCCCGCCGCGGCTCAAATCAAGAGCGTTGTGCCGAACTCGATGCGCGTTCCGCCGCCGCGCAAGCAGAACTGGAGCGTGCGCAGGCGCAGATGCTCTCGCTGACGGAGGAAGTCCAGACCAACCGCAGCTTTGCCGAATCCGCAGCTTCAGAAGTTGCTGCCGCGCAGCATGAATGGCAGGCAGCGCAGCAGTCATCGCAAGATGCAGCAGTCGCGCTCTCCGACCTTGAACGCCAGCAGGAATCGCGCCGTCACAACGTAATGGAAGCCATGTCTTCGGCCTCGCAGGTGCGCAATCAGGTGATCCAGGCGGAAGAACACATGACCGCGCTGGAGCGCGAGGCCATGAGGCTGGAGCGCGAAGCTACCGCGGCGCAGATTGATATTGAAAGTTTCGGCGGCAAGCGGGGACAGATCGCTTTTGAGTTTGAAACGATCACGCAGACTGCTACGGCATTAGGCACGCGTATTCAGGAAATTCGCGCCTTGATTGAAAGCAAGCGCAAAGAGGAAGAAGAAGGCAAGCGCAACCTGGACACTCTCCGCGCTGAGTACGCGACTGCGCTGGGCAAAAAGAGTTCGCTAGAATCGGTGATCAACGAGCATGGCTATTCCACGGAATCCGTGAAGCGTCTGTTCCAGTCGAACGCCATGGGCCACGGCTTTGTTCCAGCCGGCGTGCTGGCGGACTTTCTTGAGGTCGAAACGCGCTATGAAGGCGTGGTGGAAGAGTTCCTGCGCGACGAACTGAATTATGTCGTGGTCAAGTCATGGGATTCAGCCAATGAAGGCATGCGACTCCTGCAATCGGATGTTGACGGACGCGCGACTTTCCTTGTCCATCCGGAGGACGCGCAGGCCAAATTCTCTTTTGTAGCCAGCAACGCTCCGGCTCCGACCTCAGAGCGGCATGAAGAGTTGGTCTCGCTAAAGAATTGCATTCGAGTCCTGGACGGCTTTGGCCGGTCCCTGGAAGTAGTGTTGCCAAAGCTGCGGGATGGTTACATCACGGCGGACGCCAGCATCGCACGCAATCTGGCGCTGGAAAACCCTGATGCGTATTTCCTCTCCGCCACCGGCGAGTGTTTCCACAACGTAACGGTTACCGGCGGCAAGCAGCGCAAAGAAGGCCCGCTGTCACTGAAGCGCGAGCTGCGCGAAATCGGCAAGATCGCTTCCGATCTGGAAGCAGCCATTCGAAACGAGCAAGCGCGGGTGCAAACGCTGGGACGCGAGCTTACTGAGCTGAGCAAGCTGCTCAGCACGCTGGAAGAAGAGCGTCGTGAAGCGGAAAAACAAGCCCTTACTTCAGGGCATGCGCTGAAGCAGATGGAATCCGATCTGGCCCGTACGGAGCAGCGCCTGAACACCTATCGTCTGGAAATTGAACGGACGCGCTCTGCCCGCAATGAAAAGGAACTTGTTGTCGCGGAAAAGCGCGAACAGGCGGAAGCGCTGGAGCAGAAGCGCCAGGCGCTGGAAGACGAGATGAAGGTCGCGCAACAGCGCGTAGTCTCATTAAAGACGGCGCGTGACGAAGCGGCCCAAACTGCTTCCCAGGCGGCAGCGCATCTGGCCGTAGTGGAAGAGCGCCGCCGTACAGCCGCATCGGCTCTGGAACGGATTGAGGCCCTTGCGACTGAAGCCAAGCAGCGGGTTGGGTCCTTGCAAACGCAGATCCAGTCTGCGGCGGCGGAAAAAGTCCAGCGTGAAGCGGAAAACATGCAGATCGCGGACCGCCTGGAAGCCCTGAGTGCGGAGAAGTCTGCGGCAGAAGCCACCGGCATACAGCTACAGCATGAGTCTGATCAGGTGCGCGCCCGCATCGCGGAAATCGATCAGGAATTGAAAGCGGCGCGCCTTGAGTTGGACGCCGCGCGCGAACGCAAGAGCGAGATCGGCACACTGCTGGCCAAGTTG
>DASXJO010000321.1:0-4210 GCA_036497385.1 Candidatus Angelobacter sp.
CAGTTGGTTGATATGGCGCGTCCACTTAAGGTTACATGCCATCGCGCCTTCGATATGTCATGCGATCTGGAGCAGGCGTTAGAAGCTCTGGTGGAAGTTGGCGCCGACCGCGTTTTGACTTCCGGCAGTAAGCGAAGCGCCGTGGATGCAATGCCAACCCTGAAGAATTTGGTCCAGCAAGCTGCCGGCCGGGTTTCTATAATGGTTTGCGGTGAACTCTCCACAGCGAACGTGAAAGCAGTGCTTGGATATTCGAACGCCACGGAAGTCCATGCCGGACTGGGTACCACTGTGACCAGCCCTATGAAGTTTCGCAACCAGAAGATTGAAATGGGCACGCTCACCAACAGTGAGTATCAGCATTCGGTGGTTAAGGAGAGCAGTGTGCGTGAACTCAGGGCTGCTATCGACAGCCTGTAGAGCTTCTCTCGTCTCTCATAAGCAATCGCGGGACTTCTATGTTTCAACGCCGCTTGATAACGCTAAAATATATTTAGCGTCTAACAACTGTGCAATGAATTTTTCTTTCGAACAGGACCGGCATGAATGGAACACGTTGACGCGGAGCCAGCCGGCTCGGCGTCGTCGCTGGAGTTTCTCTGTTTGCGTCTCGTCATTATTCCATTTGGCGGTGGTGGTCCTGTTTTGCTGGCCAACCTCTCCCATTTTTGTGAGGCCTGCGCTGATCGCGCGGGGAGAAGGCGGTAGTGCGACGCCATCATCGGTGGTGCTATATGCCCCAAACGATCTTCAGATAGCCACTTCCAGCAGCCCGCCTCTCCTGTCTCTGCCGGCGCCAGCGCGCAAGAAGCTTAATAAAACAAAGCTCAAGAAACGGGCCAATGTGATTGAGGAAGCAGACAAGACTCCCAATCAAGCTGAGGCCGGCTCGGAAAATGGTTCCGCTTATGACGGGCTCGCAACCGGTGATGAAGTTAAGCCGGCTCTGCCCGTAGCGTTTCAAGACCTTAAGATTCCTCGATCAGAGCTGCCAAGCGGTATCCAGGGCGACGTAATTGTGGAAATCACGATTGACGCACAGGGCGCAGTGATAGGAGAACGGCTTCTTCAAGGTCTGGGTCATGGCGTTGACGATCGGGTGATCGCGGTTTTGCGGGACTGGCGCTTTCATCCGGCAACACGGAATGGCGTAGCGATCCCATCCAAGCATGATGTGCACTTCCACTTTCCTAGCTAAGTTCCTGGCGGGTCACTCTTACTCAACATGATTGCCAGGCTCACTTCGGGTCGTATACCGATGCTTAGATTGTTTGCATAGGTAGGCAATCCCCTTTTCCATATATTGCCCTGCAAAATACGCATTTTCAATATTGCTCCATATTCTTTCTTCTTCTTAGGATAGGCTCCAGCGCTGGCATCCATAGGCGATACGACTAATGCAAGCTGGAGCTTGAGGACAAGTCGTCAGGGCTCTTTTTGATTCATCGTAGCCAGCCGATCAGAACCCGGTCATCTGAATGCATCAACAGGAGCTGCCCTTCCAAAAAGATAAAGCCGTGCTGCTTTGTAACAAGCTCTGGTAAGCAAAACAGGGGAGGGTCGCATCACTGGGGTGATGATCAGAAATTTTCGCCTATTTTCACGAATATAGCTTATAGAAAATCTAATTTTGAGGATGGAGAAAGCCAGCCCTGCGTAAGTGACGAGCAGCAGCAATGGATGAAGGGAATGACTATACGTTCTCTTAAACGGCGAATTACGAAACTAAATCAGGAAATGTGGCATGGAAACTTAATGCTTCTCCAATTTCCTCCCAATCGGCTGAAATCTATTTCACAACTAGGCTCAGGAACGCTGAACTATTGTTAGCCGTGAAGAGGGTTCTAGACTAATACGTCTTGCGGGATAGATTCTGCGCTGGTAGCATGCTCTCGGAAGGAGCTATATGGATACGCAACAGATAATCTCAGAGCTAGAATCGGAAAGAGACCGCCTGGAGCAGGCTATTTCCGCTCTTCGGGGTTCGATGAATGGCCGTCGTGGCATTGCGGCTGCAGGTAATGGCAGGCGTGGACGCAGACGTTTGAGTGCGGCTGCTAAAAGGCGCATTTCAGAAATGATGAAAAAGCGCTGGGCTGAAAGAAAAAGAGCTGCCAAAGCAGCCTAAAAATAAAGAGGCAGGTAGAAAAGGTATAAAGGGGGCCGCTACGGAGCGGCCCTCTTTATTTCTGCTGGGATTTTCGCAGTTCCGCCCCATATTCCGAAGATAGTGCGGCGGGTTTGAGTTTACCGCCGCAAAAGTCTATAACCAATCTTCTGTTGCTTTCCCGGATGGTGCAATGCTTGCGAAAGCGGTTCTGTTTACTCTTGCGGTGGCATGTCTGTGCCCGGTTTGCTTGATGGCGCAGGACAATTATGAAATCCAGGTCTATGGCGCTGACACGGTCGAGCCCCACAGCACCATGGTGGAATTCCATACCAATTGGACCGCTGAAGGCGAAAAAAGTGTAGTGAATGGCGTCCGTCCAACGAATCATGCCGTGCATGAAACCATTGAGATTACTCAGGGATGGAATGACTGGTTTGAGATGGGTTTTTACATCTTTACCAGTGCCCGTTCGGGTGATGGCTGGGACTGGGTGGGCGACCATATTCGTCCCCGCTTTCGCATTCCAGAGAAGTGGCATTGGCCCGTCGGCCTAAGCCTATCGAACGAGATCGGCTATCAGCGCCATAGCTTTTCGCCCGATACATGGACATGGGAAATGCGTCCAATCATTGATAAGAAGCTTGGGCCCTGGTATCTCTCTTTCAATCCCACTGTGGATAAATCCTTGCATGGTGACAACGTCAGCCAGGGCTTTGAATTTTCTCCCAATGCCAAAGTGTCTTACGATTTCTCCAAAATCATTGCCGCCGGCCTGGAATACTACGGATCTTTGGGCCCTGTCGGCAGCTTTGATCCGGTGGCGGAGCAGCAGCAACAGTTCTTTCCTTCAATTGACCTGAATGTCTCGCCCGACTGGGAAATTAATTTCGGCGTGGGATGGGGAGTAACTCGCTCAACAGATCACCTGATCATCAAAGGGATTATTGGACGGAGATTCAGTTGGAAGAAGAAGACTTCCTGACTGGCGGTGCTCGGCTATAATTCGTCGCGCAGCGATGAAGTGATGATCAGAGGTGCAAGTTGCGCACAATTCTTCTCTCCATTTTGGTTTTGCTAATGACCTACAAAGCTTCTACCCAGGACCGTTCTTACGGCCGTTCTATTGTGATGACCGACCGGGGCATTGTGGCCACAAGCCATTACCTGGCTTCGCAGGCGGGCGCGCAGACTCTGGCCCACGGCGGCTCGGCAATGGATGCTGCGATTGCCGCGAACGCCGTTCTGGGTGTAACTGAGCCCATGATGAACGGAATCGGCGGTGATCTCTTTCTGATTTATTGGGACGCAAAAGCCGGAAAGCTTTACGGGCTGAATGCCAGCGGCTGGGCTCCGCGAAAATTGACCATCGATTTTCTTCGCCAGCATGGCATCACTACCATGCCGCATGACGGTATTCACAGCGTTACCGTTCCTGGCGCCGTCGAGGGATGGAATCAAGCGCATAAGCGTTTTGGACGGTTGCCATGGAAAGACCTATTCACGCCGGCAATTTATTACGCCGAGCACGGCTACGCTGTTCCGGAAATCATTCAGGACTATTGGGCCGATGAGGAAGCCAAGCTTAACAAAACCCAAGAAGCACAGCGAGTGTTTCTCCCCGGCGGCAAAGTGCCGGAGTTGGGCGCAACGTTCAACAATCCTGACATAGCAAAATCATTGCGGCTGGTCGCCGAAAAAGGCCGCGATGCCTTTTATAAAGGCGAGATTGCCCAGGCCATTGTGCATACTTCCGCTGCAATGGGCGGGACCATGGAGTTGGAGGACCTCGCGGATTTTTCCGCCGAGTGGGTTGAACCTATCTCAACCACCTATCGCGGATGGAAAATCTACGAACTTCCCCCGAATGTACAGGGCATGGCCGCACTGGAAATGCTGAATATCATGGAGACTTTTCCTCCCGATAAAGACGGCCCGAAAGGCACGGCAGAGCTGCACAAGAAAATTGAAGCCATGAAGCTCGCTTATGCCGATCTCTATCGCTACAACGCCGATCAGCGCTTCGCCCCAGTGCCGGTGATGGGGTTGCTGGATAAGGGCTATGCTAAAGAGCGCGCCGCAAAAATCAATCCAGAAAAAGCC
>DASXJO010000322.1:0-16758 GCA_036497385.1 Candidatus Angelobacter sp.
CTCTCAATCCGCATTTTGCTTTTCAGGGGCTAAAAGCCCAGATCAATTTGAAGCACTTACGGCACGACTGAAGTCGTGCCCTGACACTTGTCTCTTCCAATGACCCTTTTTCCGCAACGTGATAGAAAGGCGTAACTACTTTGCTGGTTGCTGTTGCTGCTGGCGCTCTGCGCGATAGTCACTCAATACTTTGCCTAGACCCTGATCGCCGAAAGGCGCAGGGATGAGCGTGAGGGCCAGCATCACCAGCGCAAACAGCGCTAGCATGCGGCGCTTGGCATCGAGCGGCGGCAGCAGCGGGACATCCGGATGGCGGCTGCCAGTGAAGCGCAACATCACGGCCCACAGGAGCCATCCTGCCCAGTAATACCAGCTCAGCAAGAGCAATACCAAAATGCTGAGCATAGAAATTGGCCGATGCAGCCGCGGATTAACGGCAAAAATAATGTGGCCGCCATCGAGCTGGCCGCCCGGCAATAAATTGAGCGACGTTGCAAGCATTCCCACCCAGGCGGCCATGGCCATGGGATGAACATAAAGGGCCGTAACAGGCGCTTGCGCGACGGCAGAGTGGCTTCCCACGGCAGCCATGATCCAGTGCGCCAGCTTAAAGATCAGCGGGAAGCCCAGCAGCATGCTCCCATTGGTCGCATTGGCAGAAGCCGCAGAAGCTGCAGCAGCCGCGGCAGCATCGCCGGTAAGCAGCTTTGACGCCAGCAAGCCATAGAACATTACCGGCACGGCAACGACAAACCCTGCAATCGGGCCGGCAATGCCAATATCGAACAGGTCAGCGCGGCTTCTGATGGGCGACTTGATGCGGATAAAAGCGCCAAGAGTCCCAATCAGCGTGGGCGCGGGAATAAAGAATGGCAGCGTGGCAAAAACTTTTCGTCGAAGGCAATAAACGTAATGTCCCAGCTCATGCGCCGTGAGAATTCCCACCAGAGACAAAGAGAAGGGAAGTCCCATGATCAGATGATGCCAATCCTGCAGCGCCCATTGCCACGGCCAGTAATCCAGATCGTCGGAAAAAAGGCCCAGGTTGCGGTTAAACGTATCCTGCATGTGCGCGCCAATGCAGAGCGTGGTAAAGATGGTGGCCAGAAACAACAGCGCGTGCACCCAGTAACGTCGCTTTGGCGGGTGAACCGTAAACACGGTAATTTCCCGTCGTTCAGGATCAAATACGTGGTATTCCTGCGAAAGAGGCTGGATGTCCGACATGGAACGAATAGCCCTGGAACTCAAAAGCTGCCGCCGCGGGAAAGCGGGTCAACTGCTTAGTCGATGGACTGCAACTCCTTTCCCGGCTTAAAGCGCACGGCTTTTCCGGGAGGAATGTTCACTTCCGCGCCTGTGCGCGGGTTGCGGCCAATACCGGTTTTGCGCGGACGCACGTTAAACACGCCAAATCCGCGCAGCTCAATGCGTTCGCCCCCGGCCAGGGCCTTCTTCATGCTGTCAAAAACGGTTTCCACGGCCAGCTCGGCCTTGGTTTTGGTGATGCCGGTTTTATTGACCACTTCGTTAATGATATCGAGCTTAATCACAGGTCAGCTCTCCTCAATTTTCCAGAAAGGGCGTAACTTGTAGATGCTATTGGACTTCTCTGCATGTTGTCAATGAAACAGTTTCACCTATAAGATGGCTTCTTTGTCGCTCCACCAAAATCCCCAAAACTTAAGGAACCGGGCTGCATGGCAATCAAAAGTGACCGCTGGATCCGCCGCATGGCGCAAGAGCATGGAATGATCAACCCTTTCAACGATCGCCAGGTGCGCGAAGGCGTTATTTCTTATGGTGTTTCCTCTTATGGGTACGATCTGCGCGTGGCCGACGAATTCAAGATCTTCACCAACGTCAACTCCGCCATTGTCGATCCCAAAAATTTCGATGAACGGTCGTTTGTCAGCGTACAGGCGTCTTCCGTGCTGGTCCCGCCAAACTCTTTTGCTCTGGCGCGCTCAGTGGAATACTTCAAAATCCCGCGCGACGTGCTGACCATCTGCGTCGGCAAGTCCACCTATGCGCGCTGCGGCATCATCGTGAACGTGACGCCATTTGAGCCGGAGTGGGAAGGCTTTGTGACGCTTGAAATTTCCAACAGCACTCCCTTGCCGGCCAAAATTTATTCCAATGAAGGCCTGTGCCAGATCCTTTTCTTCCAGGGCGACGAGCCTTGCGAAACCAGCTACAGAGATAAAGCAGGGAAGTACCAGAAGCAGACCGGGATTGTGCTGCCCAAGCTGTAGTTTTCATTCCGACCTGAGCGTTTTTGCGAAGGGGAGGAAACCCTAGCCAAAAATTCGGCTTCGGTCCCGATCTACATTTTCCGATCACCTGATGTCCCGATCACCCGATCTCTCTTTTGCAGCCTTCTGCCTGCATCCTTCAGCCCACGACCCACCCCGGGGTAGCCGTTTTGTTGCAAACAAAGACTCAAGTGCAATTCGACCGAGCGGTCACCGGACGGTCGAAAGCCCTTTTTGATCGCTTTACCCTGTCGAATCGGTGTCAATTTGCCGGTCTTTTTAGTCTTGTAACCCTCTGCCGACGCCTCGATCAGCAGAGGGTCGTGGGCGAATCTAATTTACCCAGTTACCAGATTACTCATTTACCCAATTCCGTTGAGATACCGTAGAAACCCGGCAACTTGCAGTTACTTTTTATTTTCAAAGAGCTTCTCGGAGACTTCGCACCCTGGGGCGCAACTCATCTTAGCCGAATTGCTGGAGCGAATCAATGACGAAAAGTGTCATTTACCTGCCGAAGTGGAATATCCGAATCGAACTGCAACGCCAGTTAATCTTTGCTCCAAAGGACGGGTGACCTTTTATCGTCTCCAGCCGCGAAATCGATCTCCAGATTTGCCCAAAGCCGCTTGATTTTGCGCTGAATCAGCCGTCAATTTGCATGCAAACAACGTCATTCGCGTTCGAACTGATGCATGTTTCTGGATCTTCTTTTGACTCCGGCTGTCATTACTGAACTGCCTTGGACAATGACAATTCAGCGCCGGAGGCGCGTCGCGAAGCCGGAGGCGTGGGTAAGCGGTAGGTCAAAGTTGAGCGCCGTAGGCCCGGCATGTGCCAGATCCTCTTCTTCCCAGGGCGACGAGCCTTGCGAAACCAGCTACAGAGATAAACAAGGGAAGTACCAGAAGCAGACCGGGATTGTGTTGCCAAAGCTGTAAAGGTGAAATCGTGGAGCGCAGGCGCCCCCGCCTGCGAACGCGATAACTCGTGTGGCACTGCCGCCCTCGGCGGTGTCTGGGTTCTTCGGTCTTTCCGATGTCGGCGATGACGCGCGAGGCCCGATGTCCCGATTCTTGTCTCTCTCTCTACCTGCATCCTTCAGCCTCGAGCCTGTAATCTTCAGACCTTCAGCTTTCAAAAAGAGCTTCGTGTGACAATCACCCTTTAAAGCTGACATACTCTAGCTCATATCCATAAGCGAATCAATAGCGAACCGTATGACCATCGCCAAAAGGGGGTGCGGAATTCGCAGCCGCACGGCTCATTTCGTCAAAACCGCCAATTGTATGGAGTGATTTTCTTTAACTCGAAGTAGCAAGGCAATCTTAAGCAGCTCCATGCGAACGAAAAGAGGGAATGAAGCGTGTTACCCAAGCCAAAAAAAGCACCAAGCATCGACTCATTCGCCATATCGACTATACTGCAATACTTTACGAAATAAGTCTGTCAACAATGCTAGGGAGCTGAGCGATGACCTTTCCATCTAAAAGCATTTTCATATCCTACGCTGAACCCGACCAACGAGTGGCATTGGACTTGCATTCAGTTCTAAAGAAGTTGCTCGGGGATGATGTCTGGATTCGAGAGCTCGATTTGAATGGCGGGGAGATCGTCATAGAAGCGATCAATGATGCGGTCACGGCAGCCAAGTGGTTTATCATCCTTGTCAGTGCGTCGGGTGCTGCCAGTAAATATTTGAGGATGGAAGCTGATTGGGCGAGCTTTCGAGCTGTCGAAGATCTGGGTGTCCGTCTCATTGTTGTAAGACTTGACAAATCCGCATTACCTAAGCATTTGGAGATCGCCCTCGGATCGCAGTATGTCGTCGATCTGTCTTCTTCTTCTGACATTCAAGGAGACTTTCTTCAGATTGCCGAATACATTGATAGACATATTGGCCCAATTGAGCCGTGGTCCGTGTATGTTGATCGTGGTGAAAAAAGTGACGAGTTCTCACTTGTAGTCAGACAAAATCTAATCATCTTCGTGCTGGGCGTTGCTGGCATTGGAAAATCGTCATTCGTTTCCAACTCTGTAGCAGCCAAACTCCGGAAAGCGGCTCTAACGGAAAAATTGACTCGAGGGCATTCTCTCGATCTGCTTTGCCGATCGCTGATGCGGCTCGCTCACACCGTCCAGCCTTCTGCTGATACGAAAGATGAAGAACTTCTCCATCTGGCTGTGGCAGCGATCAAATTAAGAGCCGATCGGTTCTTTGTATTCTTGGACGACGCAGAGCATGGCCTAGACGCGTCAGGCCAATTGCTGCCCTATCTCCAGCAGTTCCTCTCAGCGGTCATAGATTCGCAACCTGATACGCGTGTAATTCTGGCTACCACGAGGAACCCCGATATACCAGCAGGAATTGGAGCGTTCTCAGATCTGTTGCAGGTTTACGGCTTGGATAAGAAGTATATCCGGGAACAGATTGAATTGCTTCTGGGAGAAAGCGACCGCACAGCAAGTATCATGAGCAGCACTGAAATTGCCGACTTGGTTCCGCTACTTGGCGGGCATCCCCTCGCTGCGAAGCTCCTAGCCTCATTCTTAAAGGTAAAAACTCCTCAGCAGCTAGACACACAAGGGGAATGGCGTCGTTTTGAGTTGAAACTTGCTCAGCACATTCTACAAGCCACCGATCAGACCGTGCTCACGCCAGCGGAAAAATTGTTGCTTCAAGTCCTCGCCGCAGTTCGAGAACCAATGCTCTTCGAGGACATTATTGCATCGCAGGAGCTTGAAAAGTGTGGCTTGGAGGAGGTGCATGCCGCCAGATCCCGCCTGACTGATTTGTTTCTAATCGAACAAAGCGGGGAATTAATGTCCCTGCATCCTTTCCTGTACACCTACTTCAGTGACCAATTAAAGGAACTGCCTGAACTACGAGACCAAATCGCAAATGATGTTGGTACATATGCTTTACGCAAAGCAATTAACTTAAATGAGGAGCTTAGAACAATTTATGAGGATCCAGCCAAGAGGGAAAGTCCCGATGCCATACGCACATCTCGGGACGTACTCCGCTATGCGGTTCCGGCTGGCCGACTTTTGAGATCTATTGGCAAAGATGATCTTGCAAAACAACTGCCAATCCAGATCAAAGGAACGCTCCGTGATATGGTATTTTTCTTTTATCAAGAAAAACGCGATTTCAGGAAAGCTCTGGAGTATGCAGAACAATGGCTAGAGATCAGCCCAGACGATCAGGAAGTAGCGATCCAGAGGGCCCGCTGCTACAGAACTTTTAGAGATCGTGCGAGCCTTGAGAAAGCCGAACAGATTCTTGCGGATCTCGAACTGAGTAACCCAAGCCCCTACTTTACTGCGCGAATATATCGCGAGAAGGCTCTCGTCAAGGAGTCGATGAATGACCGCCAAGGAGCAAAGGAGCTATTCAATAAAGGGATCAGCGTTAACCTTATGTTCCCTTACATAGAGAATTATGTTGGATTGGCGAGTCTACTGCTGAAAGAAGCGGATGAACTCCCCCTATATGATCCAAAGCAACAAGCTTTGGTACGCCGTGCATTACAGTTTTTGGCGACGGCTCGAAAGCATCAAGTCGTCGCTTTTGATCGTTTCCATCTCGGACTATATGCCGAGGCACTAGTTGAAGCTGGTGAGGAAGAAACTGCATTGCCCCTCCTAAAGGATGCTTTGCGCACTAGGCCTCGGGATGAAAGATTGAATTATCGGATGGCGGAGATTCTAAGAAAGCGCGAGCAGTATGATGAGGCGCTCGGCTTTGCACTGGCGAGTCAGCGTAACGGGCATCCAAAAGCACCGGTAGCTATCGCCAACATCATGTTTGGACAGGCACACCAGGCGGGTACAAATAGCGAATTGGAGTCAGCGAGAATACTTCGTGAGGCATTAGCCGTACTCTCGACCTTCAAACCGCAGTACGGGGGAGACCAAGAAATAGCGGACACAATTGCAGCTAAGATTCATCGAACTCTTGGGGAACTCAATATTGCAACGCAATTGGTGGCGAAGTATGTGGATACCGCCAACCCCTATACAATTTATGAACAGTCCCGCATTGAGTTGCTGCTGTCGGAGTCCGCTCAATTACAGGGCAGGGAAAAAGAAGCGGCCGATATGAGACAGAGCGCAGCTGCGAGGATCGGCCGTTACAGACGAAATCATCAGCTTCCCATTGCATTGCAGAACTTGTTCAATGATTTAGGAATCGAATGAGGGCAAAGGCATGAGTGATATCTTCTTAAGCTATAGTCACAATGATGCGGCGTGGGTTCGCAATACACTCTTATCGAGGCTTGAGCAGCACGGGTTCACACTAATGATTGATTATCGGGACTTCCGAGGTGGGAGTTTTAGCGTCGAGGAGATGCAGAGGGCCGTGATTGAGTGCCGACGCGTCATTCTCGTCCTTACGCCCAGCTACATAACGAGCGAATGGGCCAAGTTCGAAAATGTCATGGCGCAGACCCTTGACCCAGGTGCTAGCCAACGGAAACTCATCCCGATCTTACGGCAGACATGTGATATACCCTTGAGACTGAGCAGCATTCACTATCGTGACTTGCGTTCCGATGACGAACATCAGTGGGAGCTGCTTTACCGTGATTTAATGCTCTGACTAAATTGTACTTTCACGAGCTGATCCCATTATTCAAGTATCCCCTAGCTCTTTCTTCTCAGGTTTTCTTGATTTCCAGACTTTTTTGCAAGCCGCGGTCGCGCCGCAGGCTCATGTGCAGCGGAGTACGATGCTAAAATCCTACGCAGCCTCTAGATCTTTCTCTTTGGAGCTTAATTGTACTGCCGGCTCAGCGCCTTCCTGCTCGGCCAATGGTACCGTAACTTCCGTGGGATGATGCACTGAATCAGATTCTTGCTCATGTTTAGATTACATTGCTGGCATTTCCCGCCTGTTCCAGATAGGAGCAAGCTGTTTGTCGATAACGCGGTTCTTCTCTTTCAGGAACTGCAGGATGGCTTCACTCTGGGTCTCCAGCCTTTCCAGATGAGAAAACAGTTCGTTCAGAACTTCCTTCACTGCTTCGTTATTCATGTGGCCTCCACGCGGACCGGCAGCATTGCTCCTTTGAATAGAATGCCAAAAAAGCGGATATGGCTTTGCGGCCATTCGGACATGTACGGGGTTTAAGCAGTGGGTCGCAAAAGACATGTACTGCTTTGGTGAACTAGTTCGCACGTGATTGTTACGAAGAATCGGGGTAGGATGAAGCAGCACCTCAGGGTGTTGTGTTGCACGATGCTCTTTGAAAACTGAAGAGACCTGAAAGCTGGCCCGATTCTACGCTATGCCGACAAAAATTGGTAAATGGGTAATTTGGTAAGTGAGCCAATGGAAAGCCGAGTTGCGACCCTCTGCCTGTCATTTTGAAACCTGCTAATGTCATTCGAGTGGGGTGAAATGGGGTGACACTATCATCAAGCCTGGGGTGACATGGGGTCTGAGTGGGGTGGAATGGAGTGGACGGGGGAGGGGGTGCGCGAACCCCGCCTATCGCCGAGATCGCCGTAATCGCGCGTGATCGGAAAACCAGGGTCTCATCATGCAGGCACGTGTCTCAGGGGTGAAAATTTACGCCGCTGCTGCCGCGGTCCTACGCGCCGCTTTCTGCCACTCCAGCAACCCCGCGATGCACATCGCCAGAAAGAACGCGTACAAGGCCGACGTGAGATAGAGCTGTTTGTAGATATAGAGGCCGATGACCAGGACGTCGCCCACAATCCAGAACCACCAGTTCTGGACGATCTTTTTTGACATCATGAATTGGGCGGTCAGGAAAAGCGCGACGGTGAGGCCGTCGGCAAAAGGGACGGTGCTGGGCGTAAAGCGACGGAGCACCCAATAGAGAATGGCAGTGGCAGCGGCGGTCATCGCCAGATATCCCACAACGCCGGAAGGCGACGCGGTTTTTACTTCCAACTCGCCGTGCTGCAGGCCGCCGTGCAGCCAGTTCCACCAGCCGTAAATCGCAATGGCGATGTAGACGAATTGCAGACCGGCGTCGGCGAACAGGCCGGACTTATAGAAAATAATGATGTAGAAGATGTTGTTGGTGATCCCGATGGGCCAGTTCCAGATGTTTTGCTTTACCAGCAGCCAGACGCACAGAGCGCCGGTGAGCGATCCCACAAGTTCCTGCCAGTTGCGCGCAAGAAAACCCGTGATCTCGGGCCAGATGGAATGCATTCCTGCGGTTAAGGCTTGCCTTCGCCGGCCTTATAGATATAGCGGATGGAAGGCTTATAGATCAGCAGGGCAGAAGCGCTGCTGCGGTTGACCTTGATGCAATTGCGGTCATACCACTCGATGCAGCCCTGAACTTCTTCGCCGTCTTTCAGTACGATCACGACCGGCGTTTTGGCCTGGATCTGCTTCTGGTAATAGTAATTTTCAGCGTGGGTCTGCTCTGGCGGTCCGGCGCGGCGGGCCATGGCGGGCGCGCGGTCTGTGCGTTCCAGCCGCTCACGACGTTCTGAGACTGGTTCAGTGCGTGGCGCCGGCGAACTCAAGGAAGGCCGAATCAACTTTCGGCTGACAAATTCTTCCTCTTGGGTACGCTCCGGAGCTTGACGTGCGGCTGTTGAATCCATTCCATCCTTCATAGTTGTCCGTCCCGCTATTTGATCGAAACTGCACCGGCAAGCAAAAACCGGCTCGGCTGACCGAGCTGAATCCCAGAAATGTGGGCGAGAATTCAGTGCGGGTAATGCTGTAACCGTACCACACAGCGGGGTAGCTTTCAATTGCCTGAAAGGCCAATCACCCAGCGTGATTTTTTATGTTTTACGTCGAACCAAGGTACGCTATGCGATTACGGGCATCATCGTTCCAGCGCAAGCGCAAATGCGTCCAACGAAAGTGGCCGCAGAACGTTGCGGCGCATGCCGCTTTGGACTTGTCCTAACTGGTAATTCGCCTGGGTAATCCAGTTGAAATCCACGGCAGCGGCCAGCGACTTTAACTCCGCTGCAATATCCGTGTTGCGGACCAGTTCCGGAGCATTTGAAACCAGCGCCAGCAGGTCTTTCAGCAGACCATAGACGGCGCTCAGCAGGCGATCTGTCTTTTCTTTGCCCTCGCTGCCAGCGCGATATGTTTCCGTGGTGCGGAAAAGGTCAGAATGCTCGCCAGATCGGATGGCCGTTACCAGCAGCGTGAGCGCGTCTTTGCGGGCAGCCATATATTCTTCCAGGTTGAGCGTGCGTGCCCGGCCAACGGCCCCGCCGCACAATCGGGCCACAAGCTGGCGCTGACGCGCATTCCATTCTGGGCGCGATTTCTCCAGATAACCTTCAATTTCGGAATTTGGAAGAGCGCTCAGGCTAAAGATCACGCAACGCGAACGGATGGTCGGCAGTAATTCTCCGGGGTTGCGGACAAGAATGAAAAGAGTAGCGAAATCCGGTGGCTCTTCCAGCACTTTCAGCAGTGCGTTGGCCGCTTCTTTCATGAACGCCGAATCCACAAAGATAAACACGCGGCGGCGAGCTTCCTGCGGCTTGTAGCGCGCAGTCTGGATCACCTGCCGCACCTGGTCAACTTTGATCATCATCTGCGGTGGATCAGGAGGAATGACTAGAACGTCAGGATGAGTTTGCACCAGGATGCGGGTTTCGCGCTTGTCAGTCTCGCGTAGCCCTTCACGGGCCTCCACGGCTTCTGCAAAGCGGCTTTCCAGATCTTCAGCCTGGCCGATGCGGGTACAGTTTGAGCAGACACCACAGAAATCCGGCAGGCCATCGGTCAGGCGAGGCTGCAGGCAGTTCATGGTTCGGGCCACCATCAGGGCTAGGGTGTACTTTCCGGCACCCTGCGGCCCTGCCAGAATCACGGCATGGGGAAACCGATCGCGGGCCAGCATCTCTCGCAGTTGGCGTACGGTTTCCGCATTGCCCTGAAAATCAGAAAACGGCATGCAGCCATTTTAAACATGAAAATTAGATTAACGCGCACAGCCTTTCTGCTTTAGCTGGTTTCTTGAGAAGCCCGTATCTCATTGATAACAAAGACTTCTCTTACTTCCATTGGGATTTTCTGATTTTTTTGGGCAACCCTATATTTCCGGAGAGGCTTCTGACTCTACTACTACAGAAGCAGGCTCATCCGTCGACTGCTAAATAGGTGGATATGGACCCGGAAGCCGTATCCACCTATAACTTTTTACAGCCGCTTTTCGAACGCGCGGTTCCTACCTTCGCCAGAAGCCCCTTATCCCGCAAAGCATTTCATTCTTGCTGCAAACCATCGATTAGCATTTTTAACCGGCCTCTAATCACTGCCTAACAAATTGCGTCCATGATTCGGTTCAAGGGAGTTCCCCGTCCCAATTGAATGTGATTTTAGAGGTTGATCGTCACCCTCCGTGGCTCCCCCTTACGAGAGGTGTCTGTGGTTATCGAATTCGTGGAAATGGCATGGACCAAAGTTTTCCCTTGCCGTCATAAAAAGTGCACGCCGCTCATTACCTGCCGCAAGGGCCAGCCACGGTCAGCCGTTGCCGCCATTACCGGAACCTATTTTGTATGTTTGGGATGCGGCAAAGAGTTCGCGTATGACTGGGAGAAGATGCGGGTCATCGATCCTGAGTCCGGTCGCGTGAAGTTGCTGGCTGAAAAGGCCACCGCTGAAAGCTAAATCTTGCCGTTGACCAGCCGCAGCTGTCCCAGGCCGGAACCGGAAGCCTGTTTTGTGTTCGACGATTTCTGTGTCCAGGCTTTGCGGATGGCGTCCGCCAGCGCGTCTGTATCGCCGTCGATGGGTGCGGGTGTGGCCGATGTGGCGGGGAAATGAAGCACTCTAACGTTTGAGCCGCCGTTGGAACGGCTATTCTGGTTGCGCTCAGTTTTGGGCATAAGTTTCCTGTTATTGATTCAGAAATATAGCAATTGTCTTTCCGATTTTGCGTCAGGCGGCTTCGGTCTTTTCCGGCTTGCTGGCAGGGCTCTCCGTTTTTTCTTTTTCCGTGACGGAAGCTTCTTTGGGTGATTGCAGCGTTCTGGCTCCGGCATTCATTTCCAGCGTTGAACGTACCATGTTGCCGCTTAACTTGAATCCGTTGTTTCTGAGCTGCTGAGCCCTGGCCTTAATCCGGTCTGATGTCACCTTCATGCCTGAATTCCTTTATGAGTCCCAAATGTCTATTGGTTATAGAAGGAACAAGAGACTTGCAATAAACAGTTAGAAGCAAGGGCAATGAAAAGGATGTATTTCTAAGGTTAGTTGCCTTAATCCTGTTCAGGTCAAACGCCTTATTGATTCCATTTCTCCTGTGCGTACTCTTGTGGCATGTTGAGGAGATATTCCCGTTTTGTTGTCGTAGCTGTTTTGTCCATGGCCGGCTGGTTGAGCGCGCAGACACCCACGCCTTCGCCCACGCCTGCCGACGAGTTCACCATTGTCGCGCTACCGGACACGCAGTTCTATTCGGCATTGAATCCCCAGATATTTGCCGCGCAAACCCAGTGGATCGCCAATCACGTCCAGGACCAGAACATTCAATTGGTGGTCGGCCTCGGCGATATCGTGGACGGCGGCGGCAGCCTGGCGCAATGGCAGAATGCTGACGCCGCAGTGCGTCTGCTCGACGGCAAAGTGCCTTACATGATGGCCATCGGCAACCACGACTACGACCAGAACAATCCCGCTGGGCGCACCGTTTCCACCAAAAACTTCAATTCGTTTTTTGGACCGGCTCGCTATGCCAGAGCGGCTTGGTATAAAGGCAGCTTTCCCGCGGGCAGCAATGAGAATTTTTACGGCGTGGTGACGGTCAACGGACGCAACTACCTGATTATCGTGCTGGAATTTGCCGCACGCGACTCAGCTCTCGCCTGGGCCGATGGCATCCTGAAAGCCAATCAAGATAAAGACGCAATCATTGTCACGCACATGTTCACCTATTCTGACAACACCCGCATTTCCGGATGTGACCTGAATAGCGCGGGCAGCTTCGGCGTTGGCCAGGACAACAATGGCGAAGATATGTGGTGGAAGCTGGTACGCAAATATCCCAACATTCACTTGGTGCTGAGCGGTCATGTAGTGCAGGGAGATGGCACAGGCCGGCGCATGGATTTGGGTCTGAACGGTAATCTGGTAAACCAGATTCTCTCCGATTATCAATCCGATCCGCTGGGCGGAGAAGGCTACCTGCGCATCATGCGGATCTCGCCATCACTGAATCGCGTGAGTGTGACTTCTTATTCTCCATACCTCGATACTTTCCTGACCGACGACCACAATCAATTCACTGTGCCGTATCATAATCCCGGAGTGTCAACGGCGGCAGGGTCGATTTCCGGCAAAGCGAAGAGCGCCATCGATTGCTCGGCCGCAGCGGGCGTTACCGTGGCATATAACGGCGGCTCGGCCGTGACGGATGCCAATGGCAACTTCACCATCCCTGCCAGCGCGCGTAAATCATTGGCAATCACGGCCGGTAAGTCTGGCTGGCTGAGCGATGCCCGTACCGGCACATCAACGGTAGACGCCGTCGAGCAGCCAAGCCCAACCAAGATATTTATTTCCACCGCGGGACAGATCAGCGGACACGTGCTGAACAGCGTCGGAGCGCCGGTCGCGGGCGCCACTCTGACTCTTACCGGAGGCAAGCTGCGCTTGAGCAAAACCGTCAAGGCGGATGGCGCTGGAGCGTTCAGCTCAAGTTGGATTTCCATTGGAAGCTATACAGTCACTGTGGCAGCTCCGGGCTTTGCCGGCGTGAGCACCAGCGCGACCGTGAACACGGGTTTGGCCACTGCGTTAAATGTGACACTCAAGTAAGTTTGGCGCATTTCAAAGTGATCGGAATTCGCCGCGGCAGGCTGTAATTTGTTTCGTCGGCGCGCGTCTGTAGGATAAGGTCTGATTCGCCGATCATGCAGCCTTCTCGACACTCGAACCCAGCGGCTAAGGAAACCCATATTTTTCGCAAAGTCCTTTTTGTGGGCTTCGTAGCCTATCTGGTTCTGTCCATTCTGGCCGGCATCGCCATAGCCGAGGCCAGCCTCAAGCTCCATCGGCTTCCGTTGCGCCATCAGCAGGCCATTGCCGCAGCTGTCCGAACGGATTTCCATGCTGAATTGCAGGATGTTGCGATCACTGCCGCTGATGGAGCGTTACTGAAGGGCTGGTTCGTCCATCCACGCGACTACAACGGCAATGCGGTAATTCTGCTGCATGGAATCACCGACAATCGTGAAGGCGTGGCGGGATACGCACATCTATTGCTGGAACACGGCTATGCGGTCTTGCTTTCCGATTCGCGCCGGCACGGCGAGAGCGGCGGTGAACTGGCCACCTATGGTGTAAAGGAATCCGATGATATTCATCGTTGGGTTTCGTGGATATACGCCCATGATCCTCCGCAATGTGTCTATGGATTTGGCGAGTCCTATGGCGCAGCGTTGGTCCTTCAGTCCTTGGCGGTCGAAAACCGCTTTTGCGCCGTGGCGGTGGAAAGCCCGTTCTCAACCGCGAGTGAAATGAGTTATGAACGCGTCTCCGGCCCGCTGCACCTGGGCCCATGGTTCGGACGAACACTTGGCCGTCCGGCAATCTGGTCAGCAGTTCTCTATGCGCGTGTGCGTTATGGAATTAATCTGCTGCAGCCCAACCCTTTGGCAGCCGTTGCGCATTCTAGAGTTCCTGTGCTGTTGATCCATGGCGAGGACGACAGGAATATTGCGCCACACCATTCTCAGCTGATCGCCACGGCCGCACCCAGCCATGTTCAACTCTGGCTGGTGCCGCATGCGGGTCACACCATGGCGTGGGCCGCCGCGCATCGTGAATTTGAAAGCCGACTTCTCGGCTGGTTCGCTTCACACAACCAGCCACGCCGTAACGTTGTCAATCCTGAAAAAGCCGCTGCTCTCTAGCTTTTAGCTAGCGCTTGGTCAACTTATCCAGATTTCGGGATCTTTTTGCACATTTCATTGTGCAGATTTTCAGGGGATTTACAAATTCCGAACAGATTAAACCCTTCTAATTTTCCAGCTGCTCTGGATAGTAAGCTCCATCCCGGTTTTTTGCAGCCCGGATGCTAGCCCCTGGCTGTTTTGCACTGAGCAGGTTTCTGAACCGCTGAACACTTGTAACCCTGCACCACTTAAGTTGTCCTCACTTCTTTTTTGCAGTAGGTGTAACGCAGCCTGCTGGAACCATTCACCAGTACCTGGCCAAGTTGTAAATATTCCAAAACAAGGTGGTACAAATGAATTTAGTTTTCTTGAAGCGGAAAGTTCTTGCAAGTGCATGTCTTCTGGCGGGATTGCTCGCCTTCCTGTCTGTCAGCGCAGTGGCGCAGGTTCTGGCGCCAAGCAAGCCCCCGGATTGGGCGCAATGGGGCCTGAATTCCCAACACACGTTATTCGATGGTGGCGTGGTGGGCCAGCCTCTGAACCAGAACATCGTCAATCTGGTTTACGATTTCAATATTGACGCGGAGAAAGCCGACCCGAATGCGACTGGCGATCTGCTGGTGCACTATCAGGTGCCCCTGGTCGATGGCAATGACGTTTTCATTGAGTCAAAGGACGGGACCTACAGCAATAGCACTTACAGCACACAAAAGTGGCACCAGAACAAATACACATGGCAGGGCGGAACCCTGGTAAAGCAGTGGACATTCAACACTGACTGGTTTGCCGCCGGGTCCTCCAGCCTTTTCTGGGAGCC
Organism: Candidatus Angelobacter sp.; assembly: GCA_036497385.1. Taxonomy (GTDB): domain Bacteria; phylum Acidobacteriota; class Terriglobia; order Terriglobales; family Acidobacteriaceae; genus Angelobacter. The sequence goes on from DASXJO010000322.1 coordinate 14,941, forward strand.
GGTGTATCACGCTGCATTGGCCAATGGATTCCTCTATGATCCGGGCCAGGGCGGCACCATCTTCAAGATTAATAAGTCCACGGGAGCAGTGGTAAAGCGCATCAACCCCTTCGGGACCACGATCAATCCCAACACCTTTACGGCTTCGCCCATCAGCGCAGATGCAAGCGGAAACCTGTATTACAACGTCGTTCAAGTTACGCAAAACACTCAGAAAGGTTTTTTGACCGATGATGTGGCCGGGTCCTGGCTGGTCAAGGTGACGCCCAGTGACGTTGTCACCAAGGTGAGCTATAGCACCCTGTTCTCACAGGCGCAGATCAAGGGCGAAGCGCCACCGCTGCCAAATGGCCGCTGCAAGGTGTCCTTTAGCGAGACACAGTTACCCTGGCCGCCGCAGCCGAACGCTAACCCGCAGACTACCCCCTGCGGCAGCGAGCGCGCGGCGCTCAACATCGCTCCGGCCATTGCGCCTGACGGCACTATTTACACCATCGCCAAAGCCCATCTTGTTTCCCGCTACAACTATCTGGTCGCGGTCAATTCCAATATGACCGGCAAATGGGCGGCTTCATTCCGCAACCGCCTCAATGACGGCTGCGGCGTAAGCTTTGCCATCGGCAACCCTGGTGGAGCAGGCGCCAACGGCGGATGCACTGCGGGAGCAACCTTCGGCGTTGACCCTGGAACCAACGAACCGCCTCCGGCACGCGTGCTGGACGACTCATCTTCCACTCCGGTGGTTGCGCCCGATGGCAGCATTTTCTATGGCGCTTACACCTCCTATAACTGGGCCCAGGGACACATGCTGCATTTCAGCGCCAACGGTGATTTCCTGAACGCCTTCGGCTTTGGCTGGGACAACACGCCGGCAATCTATCCGCATGGCGGGACATACTCAGTCGTCTTCAAGAATAATCATTACGGCGGAGTGGGTGCAGGCGGCGACTACTGCTTGGATCCCAACTGGTGCCCGGACCGTTCCAATCCCAACGCTTCATTCCTGGGGCCGGAACAGTATTTTGTTTCCCAACTTAACCCCAACCTCAACATCGAATGGAATTTCCAGAACACCAACACCCAGGCTTGCACGCGCAATCCTGATGGAACCGTAACCTGCGTTTCCGACCATCCGAACGGTTTTGAATGGTGCGTGAACGCGGCGGTGGTGGACGCAAATGGCGTGGTTTATGCCAACAGTGAAGACGGCAATCTTTACGCCATTGGTCAGGGAGGCACCCTCATTCAGCATATCTTCCAGCAGCTTGCCATTGGCGCGGCTTACACGCCCGCGTCCATGGATAACAGCGGAAGAATTTACTCACAAAACGATGGACACCTTTTTGTCGTAGGAAGGTAACCATCTCAATTCCGGAAGGCCACTCGGCTTTCCGCGTTCATCCTGAAACTGAGGCCCGCTTCGACGGGCCTCTTTTCATTTCAGTTATTGGCAGCCGGTAAAGGTCGCCGTCCCCACGTTTGTTCCAGCATCCGGCGCCAAACTATTACCGACCAGCTGATTGCTGGATGGATTGCAGTCCGGTTTCCCGTTCAGCAGCGAGAATGCGTTGAGCGTCAATATGAAATTGGCCCCGTTGTTACTCGGGGCGAACGTATATCCGGACTTGCTGAATATAGCCTCTTCCACCCTGTCTGTCGGGATTGGACTAAGCTGGAAAGAACCGCATGCGGTTCCCGGCGCGCAGCTTGCGCCAGGCGCGGTTGTGACTTGCGGAGCTGGACCTACCCACGGATAGTCAAAAATGAAGTCCAGCGTAAATATCCGCATGGGAGCAAATTTCACGCGAATCGGTATTG
>DASXJO010000323.1:0-10229 GCA_036497385.1 Candidatus Angelobacter sp.
GTTGGAACAGGTTTCATCGGTGGTGAAGACCAGGGTTACATCGCCTGTCCGTAGGTGCGGGCCCGGCCACCCATTGCGTGAAGTTGGCGCAATGGTGAATTGGCCAAATCCCGCCGGCATCTCGAGTGCCGTAGTTTCAAACTAGAACGACGGACCACTACACCCAGGTCGATTGTTCCCCGTTTGAACCTTGTCTCCAGCGTTGGCTGCTTATAAAGGCTTCCGTAGAGACGTAGCATGCTACGTCTCCGCAAAACTAAATCCACTTTGCCGGTGGTGAAGACATGGGTTACTTCGACTGTTAATCGGGAGGTCGCGGGTTCGAATCCCGCCGCCGTCAAAGTCTCGGTGGACGGTTTCGTTATTTGAGGTCCTTCGCGCGTTGCGCTCAGGATTTCGCCTGCGGGCTCAAACGCCCGCAAAGCGGCTCAAGTTCGAATCCCGCCGCCGTCGCTGTTCGTAAGTGACGCGCGTAGCTCAGTGGCAGAGCGCCATACCCGGTCGCTGGTTCCCCGGCAAAATATTGTCGTCAGTGGTGAAGATGAGGGTTACTTCGGAGCTCGGTGATGCAGGTATCGATTCCTGCCGTCGCTCTCGCGGCGTCGTCTAAGACAGGACACCAGCCTTAAACCGTTATCACGTTTGTTCCCTGACGAAATATTTTTCGTCGAGACGTAGCATGCTACGCCTCTGCTTAACTCCGCGGCGACTGCCGCTAGAAAAAAGAAGTTATGAGCTTACGCAAGGTGTATGGTGGTACGCCGGTGGGCAATGAGTCGCGTTGTGACACGTGCGCGAACGCGCGCATCATTGAAGGCTATGCTGAAAGCGAGCGTTTGGCCTTCTGTGATGCCATGTATCCGCCAACCCGGGTACCATTCAGTGTCCGCCAGTGCAGCATGTATGAAGACAAACGGCTGCCGGATTTCTGCCAGATGGAGAAGATCGCGTGGGAAATCCGCAGCAAGAACGCAGGCGCTGTGTCCGGATTCGTGCTGGCGTCTGACCTTGAGAAATCGGCTGAGGATGCATCCGATGAAGAAGATCCAGAGATGCTTCCTGCGGCTAAGGAAGAATGATCTTGGTCCAAAGGTACAAGCGCCTGTGCCAAACGCAACGGAAGTTAACCCAGCGCAGGCGAGGGCGCCTGCACTCCATACGTACTAAGAGAGAGGAGCACAAACAATGGCCCGCATGAACCTATTGAACCTGAGCGGATTACCCTGGATGAAAACGAAGCAGACGCACGAAGGTGCGCCCGCCCGGCACATCTCCGCCGAGCAGGAGCTGCGTCGTTCTGTGCTGGCATGCATGCTCTGGGAGAGCCAGTTTTATGAGGATGGTGTGGCCATCGCCGGACGCATCCGCGAATTGGTGCCCAAGGTCGCCGCAGAGAAGGTTGCTGCGCTGGCTGTGGAGGCCCGCGAAAAGATGAAGCTGCGTCACGCGCCGCTGTTGCTGGTGCGTGAGATGGCGCGGCTGGCTACTCATCGGCAGCTGGTCGCCGAGACCTTGCTCCGCGTAATCCAGCGTGCCGACGAGCTATCTGAGTTCGTCGCGCTTTATTGGAGTGACGGCAAGCAGCCTCTCTCTGCACAGGTAAAGAAGGGGCTCGCCGCGGCCTTCACCAAGTTTGATGAGTACGCGCTGGCCAAGTATGACCGCGCTTCTCCCATCAAGCTGCGTGACGTGCTCTTTCTCTGCCACGCCAAGCCGCTGGATGCCGCGCAGGCTGAGCTGTGGAAGCGTCTTGTCGCCGGTGAACTGGCCACGCCCGATACCTGGGAGGTGGCGCTTTCCGCCGGCGCCGATAAGCGCGAGGCGTGGGAGCGTTTGCTTGCGGAGAACAAGCTGGGCGCGCTGGCTCTGTTGCGGAACCTGCGCAACATGGCGGAGGCCAAGGTGGACGAGCAGTTGGTCCGCGCTGGTCTCGGACGCATGAAGACAGAGCGCGTGTTGCCGTTCCGCTTTATCGCTGCTGCGCGTTACGCGCCGCAGTGGGAGTCGGAGTTGGAAAAGGCAATGCTGCGCTCGCTTGAGGGCCAGGCGCGTCTGCCAGGTAAGACCGTATTGCTGGTGGACGTCTCTGGATCGATGGACGCGCCGCTTTCTCGCCGTGCGGAGATGCGCCGCAATGACGCGGCCTATGGGCTGGCGGTGTTGCTGCGTGAAATCGCTGAGCAGGTAAGCATCTATACCTTCTCTGACAAGCTGGTGCGGGTGCCTTCGCGCCAGGGCTTTGCTTTGCGCGACGCCATGAACGCCAGCCAGCCTCACGGCGGAACGTACCTGGGCCGCGCGCTGGGTGAGATCGACGAGAAGTATGATCGCTTGATCGTGATCACTGACGAGCAGTCGCACGACGCAGTGCCGAACCCGAAGGCGCGTGGCTACGTAATCAACGTGGCCAGCTTCCAGAACGGCGTGGGTTATGGCAAGTGGGTGCACATCGATGGCTGGAGCGATTCAGTGATCGAGTATATCCGCGCCGCCGAGCCGGCGTTGTAGTAAGAGACCCCTCGCTACGCTCGGGATTTCGCCTGCAGGCTCACGCCTGCAAAACGGCTCAATTTGCCTCTGATTTGCGCAGATGAACGCTGATCTTACCTTGATCTGCGGGATCTGCGTGATCAGCGGCAAGCCTTGTTTTTACGGCAACTCTGGGTTTGTTACCATTGAATACGGAGCCGCTGTTGATTGACCTCATGAGCAAGCGTTCTTTCACATTTTTTCTGGCACCATTCATGTTCTTACCGTTGTTGGCGCTTGCGCAAACAACACCATCAACACCGCAATCTCCTCCAACCGGGGCGACTCCGCAACAGCAGCCTTCAGTAATTCCGCCGCATACATCACCCACACCGCAGTCCACTCCAACTCCGCAGCCGCAAGCCACGCCTTCGCACCGTCTGGAGATGGAGCCAGTCGAACCAGTCCACCAGATTACGCCGGCGGAAGCAAAAGAACTGTTCCGGTCGGTTGATGAGATTCTGCGCTTTGCCAGCAAAGATACAGGCTTGCCGATTAAGAAAAAAGTGAAGCGGACAATCGTGAGCCGGCCGCAGGTGGAAAAGTACGTTGGCGACAAATTCAAGGACGATGCTGATCGCATTCGGTTTGAGCGCTCTGAGCTCGTCGAGAAAAAATTTGGGCTGCTGCCCCGCACCTTTGATCTGCACAGCTTTCTCATCAAGCTGCTTACCGAGCAGGTGGCCGGCTACTACGACGAAAAAACGCGCACCATGAATTTGCTGGATTGGAATGAGCCGGAGATGCAGCGTCCGGTAATGGCCCATGAGCTCACACACGCTCTGCAGGACCAGAGCTTCAACCTGGAAAAGATGAGCAAGCACGATGAAGAAATTGAAAAGCACGGGCTTGACGATCTGGAAGAACTGGTCCGCAATGACGAGGATTCAACCTGCCGCAGCGCCGTGCTGGAAGGCCAGGCGATGATCGTGCTCCTGGACTACGTGCTGGCCCCGCAGGGTCAGAGCGTGGAAAAAATGCCGCAAGTAGTGGAGTTAATGCAGGCATCCATGGACAAGAGCCGCGGCAGCCCGGTCTTTGACAGTGCGCCTCTTCTGCTGCAGGAAGAGCTGGCGTTTCCTTATCGCCAAGGCATGCAGTTCATCAAAGACCTGCTGGTGGCGGGCGGCAAGCAGCTTGCTTATACCGGCGTGTTTGCCCGTATGCCCCAAACCACGCGTGAGATCATGGAGCCAAAGGAATATCTTGCCGGACGTCGCGTCCCGCCGCTGCTGCTGCCGGATCTCGGCTTTCTTAAGAAAGATTATGAGCCTTATGACGCAGGCGCTGTCGGCGAGCTCGATGTCAGTCTCCTGCTGCGCATCTATGCCGATGAAGCCGTGGACAATCGTCTGAGCCCGGAGTGGCGTGGCGGAGCGTACTACGCCGCCGGACGCAAGGGAGCCAAACCGACCGACCGCAACTCTTCCGCGCACATAGGGCTGTTTTATGTTTCCAAGTGGGCGACGGAAGCCGCGGCGCAGCAGTTTGCCAAAACATACGCAGACGCACTGCCAAAAAGATATGAATCGCTACGGCGCGTTACTAAGAATGGCAATACGCCTGGCCTAGCCCAGTACACCAGCTCAGACGGAGAGATCTTCATTCAGCAGACCGGCAACGCTGTAGTAGCGGTGGAAAGCTTTGATGAAGAAGCTGCCCGAAAGCTGATTGAGGCAGGATTGCGGCAGGCAGAGAAATAACCCTTCCTTCTCTCTTCATTGTTTTCAACAGATAATTTTCAACGTTTTCAACAGATAATTTTCAACACAGTATTTCAACAAGCCAGAGGGAAGCCCCAGTAATTCGAGAGCTGGACCTTCTTTGGCGGCAACCTCCCCCTTGTGTTCGGTATCGAACCAAACAAGGGGCGATCTCATGGGGGGCAAAATCATAGCTATTTCTTCGGGCGATTCTCGAAAAAAGCAACGGCTGGAGAATCGTCCTCCACCGAGGGAACCTGAGAACGGCATGTCGTCGCTGGCACACGAAATTAATAATCCGCTTGAAGCTCTTCATCAACTCCACTACCTCATCGAACAAGAAGGAAGTCTCAGGGAAAAAGGCCGCCGGTATCTGGCGATGGCCCGCGAAGAAGTACAGCGAATTTCCCAAATCCTGCATGCAGCCATGGAACTGCGCGACTCCGGCGATCCCGAAAATACCGATGTGCCTGAATTATTGCGTTCCGTGCTCAATTTTTACAAATCACGTTTTGACGCGCAGAAGATTTCCATTCATACGCGCTACCGCAAGGGCGGCCAGCTTTCGGGCTACCCGCATCAGTTGCGGCAAATGTGCGCCAATCTCTTGTTGAATGCCGCCGATGCTATGCCGAACGGCGGAAAGATGTACGCCAGAGTCGCGCCCGCCCACGAATGGAAAGGTGATCATAAGCCAGGATTGCGTCTCACCTTCGCAGACAGCGGGAGCGGCATTGCCGCTAAAAATCTGGTCCGCATGTGGGACCCTTTCTTTACCACCAAGGGAGCTGCCGGCAACGGCATTGGACTTTCACTGGTCAAGAACACCGTGCAAAAACACCGTGGGGTGTTGCGCGTCCGCAGCAGCACCAGGGCGGACCATAGCGGAACTGTGTTTAGTATTTTCCTGCCGTGCGCTTGATTCCCCCGGGGTTCTATGCAAAATGCCGATCTCTGATTGAACAGGGGGCGGAAAACTCTTCGGTGGACAGGACCATTATCAGATCGCTTGTGTTCTCGCGGTGGCCAACCAATGCGATTGCCTTTCCATGGCTGTAGCGGAGGTCAGCAAGACCTCTTGAAGTGTTTGCTGAGCGCGAGACCTTGGCGCTGGTAAGATGAGCCGATTTGCGCTCCGTAAATCTTGTCAGGACGAGAGCGCAAGGGTATGTATTTTAACCTGGCCATTATCTGATCATGCTCGATGCGAAAGGGAACTTCATGCGCTCGGACTTCAAGAACAGCTTGAGTTCCTTTAACGTCTCCGGCGCCGTATCCAAAGCCTGGATCAAAAAACCCGGCATAATGCATTCGGAACTCGCCGATATCCTGGTCCATGGAAACCATCTCAGCGGCCCAACCCGGAGGAACACTGATCTTTTCCTTAGACGCTAAAATGTAAAAGTCACCGGGCTCCAATATCAGTCCTCGCTTGCCGGGATCACGTCTAATATCCCAGAACTCTTCCTGATCATAGAAATTGACTTTTTTCAGATCAATAACAGGTGCATTTTTTCTTGCCTGATACGCGACAGCTTCGGAGGCATCATTTGCCTGCAAGTTCACAGAAAGCAAAATACTTTGCTTGCCTATGCGGGCCTTGGCTGGAGCGCCTCCCTCCCCGTACACAAGGGCTTCCTCTTTTTGCAAAACTGTTTTCTCAAGTTCACTTGTTGCGCGATCTGACGATTTAGGATTGCCGCGCGCGAAACGCAGCTGATTCAGCGTCATTCCAGCACTAACGATAACGGTGAACGTGCGAGAAGCGATCTCGGCATAAAGTCTGCCCTTGTACCCAGAATGCACATGATCAAAGTAGACGCCATGGTCGGTGATGAGACGTGTAAAGACGTCCAGCCGGCCGGTGCTGCTCTTGGGATTAGCCCTTGCTGAGACGTCGTCAGGCAATTCAAGTTCTTCTTGCAACGGCACAATGTAAACGCAACCCTTCTCGAAAACCGTGGGTCTGGTCAGGTCTACCCGACTCATTTTTAGGCCTGCATCCGCAATCCCCTGTTCGACGGTCGAGTGCTGGGGCACGAAACTTGCTTGAACTCGAAAGCCCACGTCGCCGAGGCGCAAATCAAGACTGGCCGGCTGGATTTGGCTTTCGGTGATCGGTTCGTATGCAGGAGTTCGGATGTGCCCCTTAGAAATCAATTCTCTGATTTCCTGTGAGGGCAACATTCCCTCTACCCTGCTGATTCCTGAGATCTCACCCAACAAATCAGGAAACAATCCGAGGCTGTTGCTCACCTCTGAAGTAGACATGGGTATCTGGCCCCTAAGCGTAAGATGTTTTCTGCGGATGCCGGGCTGGCGGGACTTGCATCCATTTTGTGCGCGACATTGCGTTCGAGGATACCACTCAAGAGTTCGAGAATTGGCACCGGCAGATGTGCAAATTTGGAAATTTCACTTAATGTGCGAAACGTGTTGTTTCCCCACAGAGATTGAACGCCGTCCCGGTACCCTTGATGAAATACGTCCTGGATTTCCACAGATACATAGGTTAGCACGGCGAACTAAAAACAAATAGTTTTAGAATCAATGCTGGTGGAGACCTGAAATTTCTGCAAGATGCCGTGCTCGCTGCGTGAATTCGGGTTCGTGATAGTTTGCAACACAATCGAGACTGCAGAAGGCTCCTTTTCCGCGGACAACTTTGGCTCTTTCGGGGATGATTTTCCCGCAGAACGGACAAATATTGCGGTTCCGGAGCTCCAGCAAGTAATCTTCTTCAGATTTATCCATGGGTCTCCCTAAAATGGTACACACAAATGATCGATCCTAAAGACAAAATAGCCCTAGTTGGCATCGTTGCTACTTTTTTAGTGACATTGAGCAATCTCATTTACAGTGTATTCAATAACCGTCGAGCGGCCTACGTTAACACAGTAACCGTCTCGCGATTGAAGTGGATCGACTCGCTTCGGGACAAGGTTGCGGCATTTATTGCTGTAAGCGTCAGACTTCTGAATCCTGAGAAAATGCCGATTGCCGCGCGCGGCGAGATTAGCGAACTCTTGCGAGAGCGAGACACGCTCTTGCATCAGATCATCTTGCATCTTAATCCTCATGACCCTGAAGACCAAGCTATTCGGCGATATGTTGAGCAAGCCGCTGGATTATCTTCAAGCGGTGATTACACACCGGAACTTCAGAAACTTCTCGTTGAGCTGCGAGATGCCACCCAAGCCTATCTAAAAAAAGAATGGACTCGAGTTAAGCGTGAGTCGAAAGCTGGAGAGGTACGCTGACTTGAGAGCGATGGATGTGTCCAGCACTCCGAATCCAAACCCTATCAGGGGCGACGCTTTTCGCTATAATCACAAATTACCTCAATGAAGGAGACTCTCTCTTGCAGCAAGCTGAAATCGGCATTATGGGCGGCAGCGGTTTGTATTCCATGCCCGGCCTCACAGACATCCGTGAAGTTACAGTGCAAACCCCGTTTGGTGAACCCTCTGACGCTTATGTGCTCGGCGCGCTCGAAGGGCGCAAGGTGGCGTTTCTGGCCCGCCATGGCCGCGGACACCGTATCCTGCCTTCTGAGATCAACTTTCGCGCCAACATTTATGGCATGAAAGACCTGGGCGTGGAGCGCATCCTGTCGCTCTCAGCCGTTGGCTCGCTCAAGGAAGAGCACAAGCCCACGGAATTTGTGATCCCTGACCAGTTCATTGATCGCACCTTTCATCGCATCTCTACGTTCTTTGGCCACGGAATTGTGGCGCACGTTGCCTTTGGCGATCCTATCTGCCCGGAAGCTTCAGCGGCGTTCACGCAGTCCTGCAAGGATATTGGCGTGGTGGGCAAGCAGGGCGGGACGTACATCTGCATGGAAGGGCCGCAGTTTTCCACCCGCGCGGAATCCAATCTTTACCGCAGCTGGGGCGCCGACGTGATCGGCATGACCAACCTGCAGGAAGCCAAGCTCTGCCGCGAAGCCGAGATTTGCTACTCCACCTGCGCCATGGTGACCGACTATGACTGCTGGCGCGCCGGACACGAAGACGTGACGGTGGACCAGGTGCTGAAAGTGGTGCGAGAGAATGCTGATAACGCCGCCAAGGTGGTGAAACGCGCCGTCGGCATCATGCCGAAAGAGCGCAAGTGCGCATGCCAATCAGCCATGCAGTTTGCCATCCAGACTGACAAAGATAAAATTCCCGCGGCCACCCGCCAGAAACTGGCGCTGCTGCTGGATAAATACCTGGGCAAAGGCCAGGAGGCAAAGGCGTAAAAGGATTTGGTAATCGGGCAATTTGGTAATTGAGTAATTTCTGATTTTTGATTCGCGTAGCTTCGCAGTCGTTCACGGCCGAATCTCCTTTGACTGCTTTCGGGTTGATGGTTGCTTAGGCTGGCGAATCAACAAGGAGCAGCAGTCATCGAATGAACGCTGGTGTGCGCCGTGACTATTTGCTGCTCACGGCAATCTCCGCCGTATTTTCTGTTGGCGCTCTGATCTTTTATTACCATCAGGGTGCCATCCTTCTTTATGGGGACGCGGTGGCGCACATCCACATTGCGCGCCGTGTCTTTGATTCGCGAACACCCGGCCTTTTTCAGCTTGGCACCGTCTGGCTGCCGCTGCCGCACCTGCTCGACATACCTTTTATAGTGAACGATCGCTTGTGGCAGACCGGCCTGGGCGCGTCAATTCCATCGATGCTTGCCTATGTCGCGGGTACGCTGGGCATTTTCAGGCTGGTTAGATCGTTAGCGTCTAGCTCTGCGGCTTGGATCGCAGCGCTGGCTTACGCACTGAATCCCAACCTTCTATATATGCAATCCACCGCGATGGGCGAATCACTCTATCTGGCTTTGTTCGTCTGGGCGGCAGTGTACTTTGCCGAATTCGTGCGGCAGGCCCGCGATGATCCGGAACAATCAGGAAGATCGCTGAAAAGATGTGGCCTGGTGGTTTCCGCGGCGATGCTCGTGCGCTATGACGGCTGGTTTCTTGCGGCGGTGATCGGCGCGAGTGCTGTGATTGTGCTGTGGCGATTGCGGCCTTATGCTCCGGCGCTCCGGCGCGGACTCATCAACTTTCTTCTGTTCACCGGCTCTACTGCCGCGCTCTTTCTTCTTTATAACCAGATCGTCTTCAACAACGCTTTAGAGTTTGCCAACGGCCCATATTCAGCGCGCGCCATTCAGGAGCGCACCAAGACGGCCAGTATGCCCAGCTATCCGGGCGAAAATTCTCCACGCGACGCCACTCTGCAATTCTTGAAAGTTTCCCGGCTCAACCTGGCGCAAGGCCGCACTGAGTTTTTGCTCTTCAATGGCGCATTCATTGCGCTGCTGGCGTCGCTCTATTTCGCTCGCCGGTATTTGAGTTGGGCTGTCCTATGGACGCCGCTACTCTTTTATGTGCTCTGCATGGCCTGGGGCAGCGTGCCTGTCTATCACCCGGAATGGTGGCCATTTTCCTATTACAACGTCCGTTACGGACTGCAGCTGCTGCCGGCCGTCGCGGTATTTGCGGCGCTGGGATGTGAATTTCTCACCAACTTTTTTCCAACACGATATGTGATCACAGCGGCAACTTTGGTGATCGTCGCCAGTTATTACTCAGTCTGGCATGCGACACCAATCTGCCTGCGGGAAGCCCAGGTAAACGGGAAAGACCGAATGGCCCTGGATCGCCAACTGGCAGAGACGCTCAAGACTTTTCCGCCTGCGGCAACTTTCATGATGAATTGCGGCGCGCATCCCGGCGCTACCCAGATGGCAGCCCTGCCGCTCCGCCATGTGCTGTGTGAAAGCAGTGATCGCCTATGGAAAGCCGCGCTAAAGCAACCGGCCCGCTCCGCGGACTACATCATCGCTTTTCCCGGGGACGAAGTGGCCCGCGCGGTGCATGATTTTCCCCAGGAACTTGAAACCATTGCTACAATTGGCACTCCGTCACAGCCAAAAGCTTTGATCTATCGTTCAACCCACAGATAATTGTTAACGTCATTCGATCGGGCACGGTGGCCATGA
>DASXJO010000324.1:0-36301 GCA_036497385.1 Candidatus Angelobacter sp.
GTCTCAGCCAAGTTGGTGGTAATATCGGCGATTTTGGGCTTCGCGTCGTCAAGAATTGCGGCGGCTGTGGCAAGCACGGGTGTGGCCTGCTGTTCCAGGCGTCCGGCGATGCCTTCCATGCGCTCTGAGGTCCGCCGCAGCGCCATGTACAAAGCAAGCAAAATGCCCATCTGCACCACAATGGCAACCGCAGCGACGACCACAAAGACGGTGATGATGTGATTATCCAATTGAGAGTCGAGCTTCCTTAAGAGCCTTTTTTGCCTTCTGAAGCTTCACGATATGCCTGCCGACTGGCGTCAATGGCGGCGCTGATCTTCTCCTTCTGCTGACCGACGACATCCTTGCCGCGGTCGACCCACTGGCTCACGGTTTCCTTGGCTTCACGGCCGCGGGTCTTTATGTATTCGCCGCCTTCCTGCGCGGTGTTTTTAAGGGAATCGCGGGTTTCGCGCCCGGAGCGGGGAGCGTAAAGCACGCCCATCAGCGCGCCAAAACCAAGTCCTGCCAGGAACCACAATAGACTGTTGCTGTTATCTCTATCCGACATCAGACGACCTCCACAAGCTAGCGATGTTATCACTGAGGGATGGGGATGACAAATGCGCTACAACACGAGCAGCAGCAGGAAAATCGCATGATGCAATTCCTCTGAGTAGTCGCTTCTGGGATCCATTTAGACTACTACCCGAGTAGGATAAAAAGTAGTATAATCGTCGTATGAAAGAAAAGACATCGGTGACGCTATCTCCTGAGATCTTGGCTGGAATCGATCGGCTTGCAGGTACAAAACATTCACGGTCAGCAGTGATTGAGCATGTTTTGCGCCGGTATCTTCGAGAAAAAGAGCGAACCGCCAGAGAGGCCCGCGATCTGAGACTGATCAATGATGCTGCAGAAAGTTTAAACCTTGAGGCTGCTGAGGTACTGGACTATCAGGCTGGCGACGAGTGATCCGATAGATGAAGCGAGGCGAAATATATCGAGTTCACAGGCCGGCCGGCGACCCCAAAAAGAACCGCTTATTCGTTATCGTGAGCCGACAGGTGCTCATCGATTCCAAATTCTCTACTTTAATCTGCGCGCCGATATTTTCTAACGGTCAGGATCTTTCGACACAAGTAGCCATAGGACCGGACGAAGGGCTAAAACATCCAAGCTGGATCACCTGCGACAACTTAATCAGCGTGCGAAAAGCCGAGCTCTCACACTTTATAGCCCAACTTTCTCCGCGAAAGATCGCAGAACTTGATCGTGCACTGCGAATGGCGCTATCAATCTAGTCAAACAGCCATCAAGCCTGCGAGCATGACTTGTCCAAAATAAACCCCTTCTTTACACTTTCTTTACATCACTCTGCCTGCCATTTTACCCAGACTCACCAGTAAACGTGTTGATATGTGTACATCGCGTTTTACTGAGGTGAGACGGATGGCAGCACCAAGTCAAGTGATGTTAAGAAATGAATTCGCGCAAGAGATTTTGCGCAAACACGATCCCAGCCGTATCCGAACGGTTGTGGTCGACGATTCGCCAACCTTCCTGCAAGTCGCCTGCGAACTGCTGGAACTTGATCCTGCCATTGATGTAGTGGCACGCGCCGGAAAAGGCGGCGAAGCCATTGAGACCGTCGTGAAAACCAAACCGGACATGGTCCTGATGGACGTGAACATGCCTTATCTCGATGGGCTGACACTGGCATGGTTTTTTACCCACCGGTTCCCGTCAGCGCGGGTGGTGCTCATGTCCACCGATGAATCGCCCGAGCTGCGCAAAGCCTGTGAAGAGGCGGGCGCATTCGATTTTGTTCACAAAGAAAACTTTCGGCAAGAGTTTGGCACGGTAATGCAGCGCCTTTGCGCTGATTCATAAGCGGCATTAAATACGTTAAACAGGCTTTATTTATTCGTAGATTTACAAAGAGCAGTTTCACGGAGAACACCCAAATGAGAACAACCCTCTTGAAAGTAACAGCAGTCCTGGCCCTGGCGAGCGTTTTCGCCATGGCGCAAGACGGAAATCCGCCTGATCCGGCGAAGATGGCGCAGCACCACATTGATTTCCTAACCAAGCAGCTGTCGCTGACTCCCCAGCAGCAACAGCAGGCGACAACCCTGCTCACCGAAGTCTCAAATAATGCCAAGACCATCCATGAGCAGATGAAGGCCGCGCATGACACGCTTAAAGCGGCAATCCAGAAAAACGATTCTGCCGGCATCGAAGCGGCCGCAAATAACATTGGTAACCTGACGGCGCAGATGACAGCGGGGCATGCCAAGGCAATGGCCACGTTCTATCAGACGCTCACCCCAGAACAACAAACTAAAATGAATGAACTGGAGTCCAAACACGGGATGGGCATGCACGGCCATGGTGGCATGAGGATGCATGGCGGCCCGGACGGCCCGCCTCCAGGCGCTTCTCTCTAATATCTCCATACGGCGAAGGACGGGACAGCCCAATGTGTTTCCTGGTTTACCGTGGCTTCGATTTTCCGAACCGGCCTCGCTCATAATTCGACGAAAGACGACCGTGTGAATGGCTTCGACATAATCACGCGCTGTGCGAACAGTTGAGATCGGCCCTTAGCTAATCATCAATCCGATGAGGCTGAATGTCAGTAACTGCCTTATAGCAGACCGGCCTCAGGAAAGTTCGCTTTCAGGACCTGCGCCACACGTGGCTCTCTGCTGATACGGGCCAGCATCTCCCCTACCTATGTGTAAAAGCAGATGGGTCACCGAAGCATTCAGGCGACAATCGATGTTTACGGCCACCTGATCCGGGCGAGAACGTAGACAGGATTGACACTCTCGACAGAATCGCCAAGACACGGACGCACCACCGGCGCACACGCAGAGCGGGGAATCAAAGGAGGAATTTTCAGAGCGATGCAAGATGCAGAAGCCGAAGCGGTTATTTGGCTGCCCTAGGGATTCGAACCCCGATATGCTGATCCAGAGTCAGATCAGCTCCGTTGAAAACAAAGAAAATAAAGACTTACGCTCGGCAAAACGCACCCAAGCGCGGCAAAACACGCACACAGGACGCACACGCAAAGACGAGGCCGAATGATGAAGGCCTCAATCGGCGATCCCACTGACCCATCCGCCAATGGAAATCCTGGGGCAGCTTTTTCTCAGGCCACTGGGCTCCTCAGCTCGCGCTTCCGTGATGAAGCGCTTCCGTCACCTCTCTCAATTGGCCGGCACGGTCTGGGAGGACATCAGCCCGTACGTTCGCCGGGAGCACTGCGCTTGCATCCGGCTTTCATGGACTGAATCTGAGCGTGTTTTTAGCAAAGCTACAGCACTTTGAAGCAACAAACCCCGGCTCCGTGGAGGTACGTTCTGGCACAGGGAAAAAGACGGTCATCATCGTTGGGAAAGACCATCTGAACACCTTAGCATTAGGAATAGCGGCAGGCTTGGCATGAAATATGATCGCTACAAACATTTATCAGAGCGGCCCCTCAGCAGCCCTGGTTTTGGCGGTTTCCTTTCTTACTATCGTCGCCCTTGGACGAATGATCAGCAGACTGCGTACTTCATGGAAGCCAGCGGCTCGAGTCCGGGATACGGGACAGCAAGAGACGAAACAATGTCATTTATCGAACAGACAGCATAATCTCCATCGCGCTATAAGATTGGATGATTTTGGCTTGGCCCTCTCCCGCAGCAAATCGAGCCACAATTCGAAAGCCGATCATGATCGAAGAAAAACGCAGGTATCTGGGTAGCTGGAAAGAAATAGCTCAATACCTTGGCCGCGGAGTCCGCACCGTTCAGCGCTGGGAAGAACGCCTGGGCTTGCCTGTCCGCCGTCTTGATGAAAAACCCAGATCCGCCGTGATGGCCATTGCCGATGAACTGGATTTCTGGGTGGCCCACACCACGCCAGGTCTTTTGTATTTGAATGGCTCCCATAACTCCGAACACCGGGAACCTTGCAATAAGAAGATACTTGTTGTGGAGGGCTCGGCCCATAGCGCAAATAATTGTGTTGCCAGTCTTTTAAAGCAACTTGGTGTCTCGGGCGTCGATGTTGCTCGTGACATACCTTCAGCAATTTTGCGCATTACCGATTTGCATCAAGACGGAAGACCAGAACCCGATGCGATCATTCTCGATTTGGGGTCCTTTGGCGAGAAAGCAATTGAAATATTGCAGTACGCAAATGCCTGGTTCAGCTTGCACCTTGACGAAAGCAACCTTTCCCAGACTGACATTATCCCTGAAGGATCGCGGGCAGGTTAATCGGTTAAAGCAGCGATTTGGGCATTTTTGCAGTGGCTTGCAATTATGTAATGGGGCGCTGAATCGAATGCAGTCCGTTGGCTCCGCTTGGATGTGGCGGTTGCTCATCGGTCCTCTGCGCTAATCCGCTTCCGTCAACGCAGCGTACACTGAATGTATGTTGTCCATTCTGTAAGGGCCACTCGTAGCGCCATAGCACCCACGTCAACCTGGAGAGCGGAGTCCGCAATTGCGCTTCCTCCCACGGACCGTTATCCACTCTGATTTCTACTTTTGAAATGCCGCGCGCTCCTGCGTGAGCAATGCCGCCCACCGGGATGAAAGTGCGCCCATCGCGCTTGATGAGCCCATTTTGCGCCACCGCATCAATCACTGAAGTGGATTGCATTTGCGCTTTGGCATCCCACCCCCGCTCCACCCAATAACCGGGTTGCATCTGATCAATCGCATCGATGCTAAGAATCCACTTTGGCTGCTTCATGCCGTAGAGGTCCGGGACATAGATACGCAAAGGAAACCCGTGCTCAGGCAACAGCGGAACGCCGTCCCATGCATATGCCAGCATGATTCGCTCATCTGATTTGATAGCGTTCAGTGCGACCGTTTCAAAAAATCCGTCAGCAGAGCTAATCTTCAAATGCGTTGCGGTCGGCTTGAGCCGCAGCTCGGGCAGTAAATGTTGCAGGCTTACGCCCGTCCACCGTTGCGTCCCGATCAGGTCACCGCCGACCGGGTTGGAAATGCAAGATAGCGTGATGAATTGATCGGTGGAAGGATACTTGCGCCGGAGGTCGTCAAGCGTGAGCTCTCGTGGTTCTTCCACCAGGCCTCCAACTTTCAATTTCCAGCCGGCTTCGTGAATTCTCACAGGCGTTGTATCAATGTCAATCCGATAGTGCTTTTCCAACGGCGTGAGCTCTGGTCGAGTGCCGGGAACCGGCTGCACCGTGGCAGCAGCGTTCGGCAATGGGTGATTCTTCGACCACTGATTGGCTTGCATGGCTGGCTCGCCCCCAGAGCGGTTAAGGAATCTCCCCAAAGTTGTGCCAGCTACTGTAATCACCGCTGCCGTGCCGCCAACGCGAATCATGAACTGTCTGCGGTTTATTCTCACGATGCTGGCGTCGGTCCCAGCGGCGTCCGTTGCAGCCGCGATCCGAAGGTACACCCAATTTAATGTGAGACCCCAAATCAAAAATGCAGCGAGGATCCAGACAAGGCCGAGCGCTACAGCTGCTGTGTTCTGGTGCATCATCCTGTAGCTGATCAGTGCGCTGGGTACGCCGACGATTAGAGTCAGCACGATCCCTGGAGCAAAGCCTTTCCTGCTCCGGCGGACTATAAAAAAAATACCTCCAGCCAGTGTTCCAGCCAGCAGCATGATCAGCATCGCCAACGTTTGTTCGGCGCTCTTCGCTGCGGAGGAACTCTGTCCCAGGTGCAACGCTATTACAAATTTCAACAAAGAATCGATTGCAAAGGTCAACAAACTGCCGGGCAGCACGCGTGCCAGCCAGTCAAAAATATCAAATGCGACCAGAGGTAATGCCAAGATCTGATGACCCAGATAAAAGATGGCGAGCAATGGCGCTGTAACCAACGCACCAGCCATGCAGCCCCAGAGGAATGAGGTTCTCGGGCCCGCAGGGTACGGAGAAGTCATTGAATTATTCATTTTCGGCGGCCATTGGATGGTTAGGCCGTTCATTATTAAGACCGGACAAAGTGCAACCCGTCTGCATGTGAAACGCAATAACAGGCAGACGGGCTGAACCCCAGATTATGCCGCCCATTATTTCATCGCGGTTTTTTTCTGGGCCGGTTTGTCTGGATCGGCCGTTGCTGTTTCGTTAGCTTGGGGCTGGAATTGCAGTTTGGAAACGTAAGGATCCATTTTTCCCTGTTTGAAAGCCATCGCTGTTTTGGCGTAAAAATCGCGCGCGTCGGATACGGATTTCTTGCCGGTAACAACATCATTGGCCAAATTGATAGCCAGCATGTTCAATTCTTCCTTATCACAGCGGGCTGACATCTCGCCCTTGGTGCGTTCCACAATCACGCTGCCATCATACTTGGCAAGGTCTGAAAATTTCTCTGGAGGCACGCGATAATTGATCGTCTGCTGGAGAAAGTCCGTGTGCGGCTCCGGAAACTCGTGTGGAATCTCCTTGCTGTAAATAATGGTTTTTTTCCATGGTCCTGTTTGCTTCCACATCAGCATGTCTTCGGCGGCCACTGAGGGCGGACCGTTCTTGGCCATAAACTTCATGGCGGCTTCTCGTGGTTTTTCCGGCCATGAGGATATGATTTTCTCAACTGAGGATTGGTCCATTTTCCCCATAGATGTCTGGCTGCTTGCTCCTTGCGTCGTACTCATCTGCCCGTAAAGCATCGTGAGCGCGAAAGCGACGGGAACTAGCACTAACAACCCTAGCTTACGCATAGTAAAACCTCCCATATGGAGCAAGATGCGGGGCGCAACTTTTGAAGTTGTGCCGATGGCAGAGCTTGTATCGATGACATAAGTTGACGCTTCATTCCCGTACTTGTATCGATGACATAAGTTGGCGCTTCATTTCCCAAAATGGAACTTATATGCACAGAGGTGGCATAAGTTGGCGTCACATAGCTTAATGGTTTCTTATTATTCTTCCGACTCCTGCCCTGGCCCCTTCGCTCGATGGAAAAACTGGAAGAAAGGAGTGCAAAAAAATGTAACATTTCCAGATTTCCCTATTGAAATGCCCACTACCCATCCTTGTTCGGGTAAAGCACTACGGTTTGCCCGGAAACAAACTGCGAGGCTGAATATGCGAGGCTGAATATAGGCCCCGTTTTGCCGTCTCTTCGTCAAGAGGGCATGCAAGAGATCTCGAAATATTTCTGTTTCAGGCGGTACTGGCTTTGTGCATTTTGTTGCAATCAGGAGGGCGGACCATGGAAGTCCATCAGCTCAGATATTTTTGTGCCATCGTAAAACACGGTACTTTCACGCGAGCGGCAGAATGCGAACATGTGGCTCAACCATCATTATCACAACAGATCCTTAAGCTGGAAGACGAGCTTGGCGGGAAGCTGTTCGAGCGCTTGCCCAGGGCAGCAAAGCTTACGCCGCTGGGAGAATCCTTTCTGCCTCGTGCTTCGGCCATCCTGCAGCAAATACAGGAGACGAAAGCAGAGGCCCGCAGAATAGTTGATCTCAGGCGCTATCAAGCCGAGTTGGAGGCCACTTCAAGTGTCCTGAGCGATGGTTTGCGTTCCGAGGGAGGAAATAACAGGCCGGCAAATGGAGTCATTTGTTTTAACTTGAGGAAAAGTGCCTAGAGAGCGTTATCCTGACAACCAAAGGCAAAGTACTGCTCATGGGCAGACTGTCTTGTCGCGGATGCTTTAGCAGCCTGGTTCGTTTCTCTCAAACCTCTGATTGATTAGAGGCGGGATACATTTCACAGCGTCATCAGAACTGCGCCACAACCATGCGGCGCAAGGCATTGTCCGATGCCAAGGCTGCGCATCCTGAAAATTCTGAAGCGGGAAGCCGCCAGCCGCAAGGGCTTTGCCGCGCTTGCTTACATCCGGCAAAAAAACTGGGCTAACACTCGGTTAGCCCAGGATCCAGTTGCGGTTAAAAACTTTCTTTTAACGGTTAAGCGGGCGAAGCCGGGCAGGTGGTACTAGGTGTGTTGCCATTATTGAATACGCCCGGTGTGCTGTTGGTGAATGTTTGAGTTGTGCCGTCGACCTTTGTAATACTTATTGTGAACGGCTCGTTGTAACCCATGGCCCGGTCATTGAGCACGCTGATTGCCTCCTGCTCACCGAGCAGAATGGAAGCGCGGGTGGAGCTGCGGAAGTGGATGCCGGCATGGATGCCGTGGCCAAATGAGAAGTTGAATGCCAGTTTCAACAATTCGCCATTAATGGTTAGGGTGTCCCGGTCTGCGCCCGTGTACGGCACCAGGCTGAGACCGTCCGAGCTGGGTACCATCACATCAGAGCCGGCGGCCAAGAGCAGCGGCCGGATTTTCTGGCTGCCGTCAAAGAAGAACTTTAACACTGTGATGCATGCCCCGCCTGTTGTTCCGTGCCCCGTGGGATAGCATGGATGCGGCGGCGCTCCCTCCGGGTACGCTTGCGGCATCAGGTAGGTGCCAAATTGCGCGAAGGTCCGGGCAGCTCCCTGCGAATTCAGAACATCGGGATGCAAAGCGTTTGCCGCCTGTGGAATGGGAGCCCTGTTGGTCTTCCGTGCATGAACCAGGGCGCCGTACTCTTCCGGGCGCTGCCGCAGATTGACAACCCACTTGTGGAACCACGAAGCTTTCAGAGCTCGCGTTGTTACTTCGGGAAGTGTCCCCGCACAGTCTGCCGGGTCAAGCGTAGCAAAGCCGTGCTCCGACCTGTTACCGATGGCGGTTCCACCATGCTGCCTGACGCCGTAGGGGTTACCTGGGTTCAGTGGCGCATCAATGCCATTCAGTATGAGCAAGGCAATGTAATAGGGCTCGAGAGGCGTGCAAACGTGAGGGTACGAGGTAAGGTCACGACCATTGCGAATGTAGCGCAGCGTCGGGTCGAATTGCAGTACGCCGCTAGGGGGGAAGCCGTTTTGCACATTCATGAACTCGGCCACACTGGTCATGAAGTTTTGATTCGGAGCAAAGGTTTTGTGCAGTTGGTTAATCGGGATGTCGCCATACATTGTCGGCTGCACTAGGAATTGTGAGAGATATGGCCCCTGGACGTTGCCGTCTCCCTTCACAATTTGGCCGCGGAACAGGTTCTGGGTTGTGACCGGAAACGGGTACTCATTATTAGCGGTGCTCTTGATGTATGTGAGACTGTTCAATTCCGTGACTGCCGCCTGCGCCGTCGCGTTGCTGGCGTAATCAGTGAAATTTATGTCGCGCAGCATGGCCGCCCAGTAGTGTTCCACTTCTTCGTCCGCAGTCTGGGCGCTGGCGGTGGTTGGCGCGGGATCCAGGACCGTAGCGTGCGAGTCCAGGCCTTCCAAGTCGAACGCCAGCGCGGTTTGCGGCCCATTCAGCTCCGCGTTGAAGTTGGTTCCACCGGGATTGCCAACAATGATGTTTTCAAAGTCAGCAAATTTGGTGCTGGTGAGCGCGTTGGTAAGGCTGGTGAAAGAAGCTTGATTTACTAGCTCTAGGTTGTCATGCACCAGCGCCTTGCTCCAGGTGCCGCTGTGATCTGTATACAAGGCGAAGTCGCCATTGTCGGGCGCTACCGGAGGGCTGACCTTTTCAGCCTGGGCTTCGAACTTGCGATAGTTGAAGGACTGATTGGAACGGTTATTCTCCGAGTAGACAATGTCCGAAGCTTCCGCTTCCGTCGCTTTTCCGCCGAGCAATGGTTCAAGTGGAACCATGGCAGCGGCCACTGCCATAGCGGTGAATCCGCCGGCTCTGCCCATAAACGATCGCCGGCCGCGATCCGCGGGCAAATTCCGTTCATGGTTCTTTTGACCGTTTTTCTTTTCATCAGGGTTCGTCCCATTGCTGGCAACGGCGCTTACAGAAGGTGCTTCTTGCTGGGGAACTGCCTGGGTTAAGGGTTTACCTGGGTCAATCGGGAGTTTCACGTCCTTGTCACTCATGAAATTCTCCATTCGGCTACGCACATGACAAAATGCAGAGCTGGCCAGAGTTGATCATGAGCAGGTGAACTGATTCCAATACTTACTTTCTATGGTTTGTAGCTGGATTGTATGTCTATTTGCTTTCTATCGTTTGGCCGATAGTTGAAGCTGCTATAGGTATGTCCTATGGCTATTTATTATTCCCATCTGTTAAAAGTTGTCAGGTCGGATAGCTCACGACAGAATGGGACATCTCCCTTTTCCAGCATTCCATCTTAATTTTTCTATCTACTAACGCGAATGCCGCAGTCAGAAGCGGCTCCGGATATACCGGAAAGGAAAGGAAATGCATTTCAGAACAACTCTCATCTCACGAATAGCCCCGTTTTCGCTCGCTCTTATGTTCGCGCTGGCTTGCCAAACAACTGCGGCCGCGCAAGGAGGCGGATTTGTTTATGTTGCAACCAATCAGACGACAGGAAATGCAGTAATTCAATTTGCCCGTTCCAGCAATGGCTCACTCGAGAAGATCAGTCAAGTATCTACTGGAGGTCTGGGCGGAGCCGGGAACGGAGTGGGCCCTCTTGATCCCTTGGGCTCGCAGGACTCGCTGGTCCTCAGCGGGACCGGCTCTCTGCTGCTGGTTGTGAATGCCGGCAGCAACCAGGTTTCATCATTGCGTGCCGGTGGCGCAGGTCTTGCACTCCTGAGCACGGTGGCTTCCGGCGGCGTTTTTCCCAACAGTCTCGCGCTCAACGGAAATCTGGTTTACGTGCTGAACGCGCATGGTACGCCGAACATCAGCGGCTTCCGGGTCAGTTCAACCGGGGTTCTGCAGCCGATTGCTGGCTCAACGCGGAACCTGCCAGGTGGCAGCACAGCGGCGCCTCACGATATTCGCTTCAGCCCGGATGGAACAAGACTGCTCGTGAGTGAGGACGTGACCAACGAGATTGATGTGTTTCAACTCAACAACAGTGGTCTAGTCACCGGCGTCACGACAACCGCTTCCGCAGGCTCCGGCCCCTTTGGTATGAGATTCGCACGAGGAGGAGTATTGGTGAATGTGGAGGCGAATACCGGATCTGCTTCTTCATATACGCTGACGGCGCAGGACACTTTGAATGTC
Source organism: Candidatus Angelobacter sp. (assembly GCA_036497385.1). Lineage (GTDB taxonomy): Bacteria > Acidobacteriota > Terriglobia > Terriglobales > Acidobacteriaceae > Angelobacter. The sequence goes on from DASXJO010000324.1 coordinate 10,982, forward strand.
ATCAGCCCGGCAGTTCCTAGCACGCAACAAGCTACATGTTGGATAACGTTGACCGGCGACCGGAAATTCGGATTTACCTCCAATACCGGCAGCGGAACACTTTCCACTTATCATGTGAGCGGCAATGGCACTCTCGATTTGGAAAGCGCGGTTGCGGGTTCGCTCAATGGTGGTGCTCCCATTGATTCTTCCCTGACCAGTGACAGTGGTTTCCTTTACGTTGTCGATTCAAGGCTAGGGAGAGTTGTATTTTTCCGGGTCCATGGAGCAAGTCTGAATCAGATCGGAAATATCAGCGGGTTGCCAACGTCGGTGCAAGGGATCGCAGCGCAATAGTGATTGCTGCATTGCGAAAACATATCGCTTCCGGCGCGAGGCTGAACCCAATCAGCGAAAAGCGCAGCTTCCACGGCTGCGCTTTTCCCATTCTGCTTAGCCATAGGCATTTACGATGGCTTGTGGGAAGTATTAAGCAACAACTTGCGGCGGCCCGAGTGTGCCGATAAAATTTCAGAAAGTAGCAGTAAGTCGCATTGCATAGCTCCGCGGGGGAGCGATGCCGGTACCCGAAAAAAGCCCAGCAAAATTGATGAGATTAAGCCGGTTGTTTATGTTCTGGACTTGGGCCTGAACGCTCATTGAGATCCTGTCCCGTTTGAGGAGATCGGCGCCTCCGGCTACATTGAGAGAGAGCGAGGGACGCACTCGTCCGCGGTCGAGATTTACTCGGTTCACGATTGCATCGCCAAACTGCTGCAGGGCCTGTTCCCGCGTACCATCGAATTCGGTAGGCAATCCACTTCCGTAGAATCCGGTTGACGCAAACCAAAGCCGGTGCGTCAACTGGTAGCGTGCGCCTGCACTCACAGTATTTCGTTGGTCCTGCGTGATTGGAAAGCGCGTGGAATTCAATGCTGTACTTGCGTCATTTCCCAGGAACACGCCTCCGGTAACAGGGGTATAGCCGAACCCCACAAGATACGAATAGCTCAGCCAGGCAGAAAGACGACCCCAATGCGGGATCTCCAACTTTGATTCGGCCCCGTATATGGTTGCCTTATGAAATGCTATTGGAACACTGACGCCTGTATTAAGCAGCACATCATCGTCGGGAAAATTGTCAATCGTGCGACGATAGTAGTTCGCTTCCACTCGCAGCTTGCTCAAGAAATTCTTCGTCAGTCCGGCTTCATAGAAATTCCCTCTTGAAGGTCTCAAGGGCACGCGCAACACCTGCGGGTTTAAAGCAATGACTGCGGACGAACTGGCAAGAAGAAGATTCTCGAATGCCGGAGTCTGAAAGGCCCGGTCATAGGACACATGAAAAATGGTCCCAGCGCGCGGCCAATACCACGCAACGCCAAGCCGAGGACTAATACCGCTATCTTCTACCAGGAGTTGATAATGGTCCCAACGCACGCCGAGGCTCAAGGTCCAATGTCCCATATATACAAGATCTTGTGCATACAGCGACTGTTCCCGGTCAACAGCTTTTCCGGCAAAGCTGAAGGATACTGGAGTTCCATCATCGAACTGCGAAAAGTCAGTGATTACATCCGAGAACAGCTCATGGACATCACCGTAGCTTACTTCCGCGCCTGCTTTCATTTCGTGAGTTCCATGGTGCGCTGCGATACTCGCTTTCAAATATCCTTCACGAAACCCGCGATCTTGGTCAACAATAATGGGCGTGGAGAGACCATTTGATGTCAGACGCGAAGAAACGTCCCGAGACATCACATGCAGATCGCCCAGCAGATCGGTGGAGAAGAGGTGCTGATAGGAAAAGTTCCCCATTGTTTCGGAGTTGCTCCGAGATTGCATTTGACCGGCGAGCTGCTGATCGAGATCATTGGGCACCTGAAAAACTGCTTGCGCGCGGCGTATGGTTAGGCCGAGACGATCATGGTTACTGAAATCACGTTCATAGCGGGAGGAGAACGCATTCGAATCTGAGTGATTATTGAAGTTGTCGAGCGATGGAGGATCGAAATAGCGATCGCTCCTGGCCGCTCCCCCGCTGAAGGCCAGAGTGTTGTTTCCCTGTTTGTATTGTGCTGCCAGGTGCAAATCGCCGGTTCCGAAACTGCCACTCGACCCGGTCACTTTTCCGTGTAACCCGGGTATTTCGTCCCGTATGGTTGAAATCTCGACCACTCCTCCCAATTTTTTTCCATACTCAGCGGGAAAACTTGCCGTCAGGATGGCCATCGATTGAACATCGTCCGTTTCAATTTCGGGTGCAAAAGCCGCAGACCGATTATCAGTCAAAGGAATACCATCCACCACATACTGGGTGCTTTGCTCAGAGCCGCGCGGATGTAAAGTGCCGTTGGATTCAAGCAGCCAACCCGGCTGGGTGTTTAGAAGATCAATCAACGAACGACCGGGCATTCCTACCTGAGCATGTTGAATCGTGTCCTGCCCAATCCGGTTGATTGTGCCGGCGCGATGCGGGTCAACCAGGGTATCGGCATCGGTAACTTCCACCACGGTCTGGTTCGACGCAATGGCAAGCTTCACCTGGAGCTCCAGGGGAAATGCCGATCGAATCTCAACTAGAGCAGAATATGTGCGGAAACTTTTTTGCCTGACCTGAATTCGGTAAATTCCGAACGGCAGCATTTTGGCTTGCAGGATCCCTCCGACGTCCGTCGAATATGCGCGCTGGACTTGATTCGCTTCGCAGACTAGCTCAACTACGCTCCGCAGCCCCAGGCCCGCAGGGTCCACCACCCTCACCCTCAACTCGCCAGTGTTGCTTTGCGCGCTCAGGCACGTGGGCAGGCACAAGAACAGAGCCATGAGAAGGACCTGGCTCCTGAGTACCTGCTGCACCTGACAGTTCTTGTTGAGCTGTTGTTTCCAGATAAACGCCACAGCCATAGCCCTCATTACTTCATGGCACATCATGCGACCGATACGTAATAAAAAACAACAGAAATAGCGAGCTATAGGAAACAAGTATCGCATAGGAAAAATGCAGGAACAAAGGCTTAATACATACAGCAATCAGAGCCACATAGCGATCTTAGGGTGTTGAATAGTCAGACCGGATCATATCCGAGATAGGAAAGAAGTATTGGAAGAGCTTTGCGCATGCATGAGACAACATCCTGCATATGGCAAATGATGCCAGAAGCAATGCTGCGGGTGCGGTGGCACAAAACGTCAAAGCTAGCGACTGGCTAAACAACATCACACAAAATCTCATGGTCTACTTCCAGTCGTGTTTTTGGAAGATCACTGAATCCAGCAAACAGTCATAACAGGAGCTAGTTAGAACAGACAGCTCAGAAAAGGGAAATGCGTCAATGAGAGCTATGAAAGCAGTTTATTTCGTTTTAGCGCTGCTGGTTTTGGCAGCCGCAACATCGTCGTGGGCAGCGGAACCGCCAAAGGCAGCCGAGCCGGCCAAAACAGCCAAAACGGTCAAAGGCACTAAGGCAATAACTGCAACGGCTGCCGTTATCACGCCCACCACCCTGGACTGGCCGCATTACGGGAACCAGTACAACAATCAGCGGTTTCAGAATGTAGATCAGATCAACCCGTCCAATGTCGGCAGCTTGAAAGTAGCGTGGGTATTTCATACCGGCGTTGTGGATGACAACTCAACATTGGAAGTCACGCCCATTGTGATCAATGGTGTCATGTATGCGACTACAGGTCACGATGATGTGTTCGCCCTCAATGCGGTCAACGGGGCGCAAAAGTGGGCCTACCATCCAGTGGACCAGGCGCCGCCGCCGACGTTTCCGCTATGTTGCGGCCGCAATAACCGCGGTGTAGCAGTCGGCAACGGCAAGGTATTTCTTGGAAGGCTTGACAACAGTGTGGTTGCGTTGAACCAGGCTACTGGCACGGTGGCCTGGCAGGTGAAGCTGGCGAATTCTCTCCAAGGTTATTCCATCACTATGGCGCCGCAGTTCGTCACCACCAGCTTGCATCCGAACGGTCTGATCATCATCAGCCTTTCCGGCGGTGAATACGAGGCGCGCGGACAGGTTTTCGCTCTTAATGCTTCAAACGGCACGATTGTCTGGATGTTCTTCACCACACAAGGTCCGAATACGTGGGGTGGAAATGCTTACCTGACGGGCGGCGCATTCCAATGGAATACACCTTCCATTGATACTACTTTAGGACTGGTTTACCTGAATACCGGAAACGCAGCTCCTGATGTGCTGGGCCAGAATCGTCCGGGAATCAACTTGTATTCATGCTCGTTGGTGGCCCTGAACCTAGACACCGGAAATCTCATGTGGTTTTTCCAGGAGGTACATCACGACCTCTGGGATTACGACGCGGCGCAAACCACGGTGCTCTTCGACCTGACGCGAAATGGGACTACTACTCCCGCTATTGCCCACACCGGCAAGAACGGCGAACTGTATATTCTCGACCGTCGTAACGGTACGCCCATTTATCCTGTTACGGAGGTTCCTGTCCCAACAACAAATCCGCCCTACCAGAATGCATTTCCGACGCAGCCGCATTCTGCTGTTGCCCATTTGACTCCCTTCAATTGCATCAAACCCAATACCAGCGGGATCCCTTGCCCCCCCCGCTATACGCCGCCTTCGGAAGTAGTGGAACTGCAACAACCCGGGGCCCAGGGAGGAGGAGAGTGGGTGGCTGCGGCTTACAGCCCGCGCACTCACTTCCTCTACAGTCCTGTACGCTACGAACCGACCAGCTATGTCACGCATCCTGACAATAATGAGCCGACGCCGATTCCGGGGCAGATTCCCCCGGAGTTTGTCGGATCTGATTTTGGCAGGTCCCTACTCACGACTAATCCTTTTGGCATCTTCGGCGCAACCGATACCACCACAGGACAGATCGCGTGGGAAAATGACACGAAGGATCTGGCAACATCGGACATGACTGTTACCGGTGACCTGGTGTGGTATGGCCAGGACAACGGCAACCTGAATGCCGCGAACGCAGCCACTGGGCAGATACTTTTTACCTTTAACGCCAATACCGTTCCCGGAGCCGGAGGAGCGAACGCCGGCGCGATAGCCTACGTTGTGAATGGCAAAGAGTACATCGCTTATGCTTTTGGCGGCAACGTCCTGGAACGCGCCAATCAACAAGTTGATCTGCCGGGAGATGCGATCATCGCGTTTACCCTGCCATAACCCTTGAAGAGGCAGCCGCGAAAAACGGCTGCCTCTTTAACCACGGGAATATCATCATGCGAAAACTATTATTTCTTCTTCTGCTACTGTTATCGCTTTCGTTTGCAGGTTCCGGTCAATTATCACCTGGATATGACTGGACCAACTGGAACTTTCTCATAGGAGAATGGCTGACTGGCAGTAGCAATGGCCTCGGCACAACCGGCACCGGCTGGATTAGTTTCAGCACGGATCTAGGTGGAAAGATCCTGGTACGCAAGAACCATGCTGAGTATCCTGCACACAAAGCAAAGCCTGGGACCGTTCACGATGACCTGACGATTGTCTATTGGGACGGTGGAATCAGAAAGGCTTTCTACGATGACAACGATGGACACGTAGTCCACTATGATGTGACGGTTTCACCCGATAAAAAGAAAATCATTTTCGAAAGCGAAAAGAATGCTCCTGGTCAGCATTACCGGCTGACCTATGAAGCGATTCAGACTGATCTCCTCAAGCTCACCTATGAGAATGCCCCTGCAAACAAGCCCGATCAGTTCTTGCTCTACACAGAAGCGCTTGCACACAGGAAGAGTCCGGCCGTGGCGGCAACTTCAAAACAGCCTTAAGAGAAGCTTCAGCGGGGATAGGTTCGGTACGACCAGAAATTGGCAACTGGGTGGCGACGGAATTGGTTGAGGAGGATCTCTAGAAGCAGCAGTCTGAGTGCATGCGCCTTCAACTGCACCGCATCCAATCAACTCGCGTTGTATCGACAATGGGGCTGTTGTATTTTGCCACTGGAAATGCTGCTCCGGATGTTCTGGGGCAGAACCGGCCGGGAAACAATCTCTTTACTGCATCCGTTGTGGCCCTGAGCATCGATACCGGTAACGTCATCTGGTCCTTTCAGGAAACGCACCATGACATTTGGGATTATGATTCCACTTCAACCGCGGTGCTGTTCAACGTCACCAAAGGTGGCGTGACCACTCCTGCTATCGGACACTGCAGCAAGAACGGCGGATACTACATTCTGGATCGCCGCAACGGCACACCGTTGTTCACCGTGACCGAGACGGCAGTTCCAACAGCTCCGGGCTACCAGAATGCGTCGCCTACACAGCCAATTTCAACCGGGGTTGAGACTTTAACGCCGCTGACCTTCGTTCGTCCTAACACCAGTGGAATACCATCTGCGCCGCAATGGACGCCGCCTAGTCAGCAAGAAGTACTGATCCAGCCCGGCTCACAGGGATCATGCGAGTGGCCGCCCGCAGCCTTTAGTCCGCGCACGAATCTGGTTTACTATGGAGCGCGTTATCAGCCAACCAGCTACCTGACCAAGCCGAACAATACTGATACAGTAGCTGGAGGGCCCGGCTCAACTCCGCCTCAAATCGTTGGCTCTTCGTTTGGCAGATCACCAGCAGGAATTAACGCCTTCGGCATCTTCGGAGGAACGAATGTCAATACAGGCAAAGTAGCTTGGAAGAATACCACTGTCCAGCCTGCAACATCGGGACTGCTGGTTCCCGGCGACGTCCTGTTCTATGGTGAAGACAATGGTGTTTTCCACGGCGTGAATGCAGCCACTGGCGCCAGCCTCTTCACTTTTGACGGAACTTCCATTCCAAACGCCGGCGGCGCCAATGGAGGTCCTATCGCGTACGTGGTCAATTCGACCGAGTACATTGTGATGCCGTTTGGCGGAAATGCTCTGGAACGGCAAAACTTCCCACCAGATCCGGTAGGCGACGCGATCGTTGCGTTCAAACTGCCGTAGCACCCAATGGTGCACCGACTCCGGCCGCGACAACCAACGCGGCCGGAGTGAAGCTTTTCCACGGTAGAGAGTTACACCAGCTGTGAACCTCTGCGGACGCTTGCAGATCTCCCGCCCTTATCTGTCTCTTCCGTTGAATTTGGAACGGCGATTGGGTTCTTGTTGACACGTCGAAGCGTTCTTATTCTCCGCTTTTCAAAGTATTCAATTTGCGGGAGCGGCTATCTTCGATGAAGGTTTAATGTTCGCTCGAAACAGGCTTTCGACGACTAGCGTCACGATTGCGCAAGTCATGCCCGCCACGGTAAGCACTGTGGAGACTCTCGCGTGTCTGGTTGCGAATCCCAGAGCGAACGCGCCCACGGGCATCAATCCCATAAAAGCCATTGAGAACAATGCCATGATGCGTCCACGGATCCACTCCGGCGCATCCTCCTGGAGAAGTATGTTGCTGGCCGCATTTTGAAACGTAATGCAAAATCCAAGAACGATCAGGAGGATTTCTGCAACCCACATATGGTTGGACCACGCCAACAGAACAAGCGCCACTCCTGATCCGGCGGTCATTGCGGGAAGCAGTGAACCTAAGCGGTTATTCGAAGATCGAAAAAGCAACATCAGAGCAGCGGCGAGCGCACCAATTCCTGGAGCACCCATGAGCAGCCCCAATCCTTTCGCTTGTTCATGAAAGTTTTGTCGGGTCAGGACCGGGATGAAGGTTGAGTGTTGTGCGCCAAGGAAGCTGACAATCGAAAGCAGCAGAAGAATCCGCGATAAAGCCGGCTGTTTCCACACGTAATAAAGACCGTGCATCACGCCTGTGGCATGATCTTTGATTGGCTCATTGTGGTGATGCAGGTCTTTTTTCATCCATAAGAGTGTCAGGGCGACCGCTAAAAAGCTGAATGAATTCAGAAAAATACACCAGCTTTCTCCCACGCTGGAGATCAAAATGCCCGCGAAAAGCGGGCCTAACATCCTGGCAAGGTGAAAGCTCAAAGAATTCAGAATGATCGCATATCGAAGTTGTTCTTTTCCGACAAGATCACAAAGAAAGCTTTGACGTGCCGGTAGATCCAGCGCATAAACGATTCCGCTTGCCGCCACCAGACTCAGAAGCCAGAAGACATCCGTTTTGTGAAGTAGCACTGCAGCGGCCAAACTCAAAGTTACTGCGAACGATGTGGACTGCGTGCATAGTAGTAGGCGACGCCTATCCAGCCGGTCGGCCAAACTTCCCGCTACCGGGGACAGTAGTAAAACCGGTATCTGATTTAGAAAAACGAGAATCGCAACAATGTACGCGGAGCCACTCAAGCGGTAAAGCAGCCATCCCAGGGCAGTCAACTGCATCCAACTCCCCATTACCGAGAGTGTCTGCACCGTAAGGAACAAACGAAAGCTGCGGTTGCTTAAAACTCGAAATGAAGTGAGCATATGGTTTTTGTCGGCGGGACAATACCACTGATTCTTGAGTCTAAAAGGAATTGTATCTTGGGTTTTAGGGGAACAATTCGCGGACAACAAAATAGCCTTGCGAACTCGAAGACGCATAGGAAAGAAGTATTGGAACCGATAAAGGGTACGTGAGATAACACAAGCTAATTCACTGGAGGTAATATCCATGATCTGGACGAAGCCGAGCTTTCAAGAAATCAAACTGAACTGTGAAATCAACTCTTACGGAACCGCTGAACTCTAGTTGCCGGGATGCAAATCAAAGTCCTTGGATCTGCTGCCGGGGGCGGCTTTCCGCAGTGGAATTGCTCGTGCCGAAACTGTACGTTAGTACGCAAGGGGATATTTCCGGGAAAAGTCCGCACCCAGGCGCAGATAGCCGTAAGCGCAGACAACCGATCGTGGTTCCTGCTGGGTGCATGTCCTGATCTTCGGGCGCAAATTGAAGTCTCTCCTGAACTGCATCCGAGAGACGGTCTGCGTCAATCACCGATTGCAGGTGTAGTGTTATCCAGCGGTGATCTTGATCATGTTCTTGGGTTGCTGTTGTTACGCGAGTTGCAGCCGCTCCGCGTCTACGCGACACCCTCGATTCAACGTCTTCTTCGTGAGGACAATTCAATGTTCGCCATGTTAAACCGGGTTTCTGACCAGGCGCTTTGGAGTGATATTATTCCCGCCGAGACGTTTGCACTAGCTTCCTCAGCCGGCGAGTCTTGCGGGCTGAAGTGCGAGCCTATCCCGCTATCATCCCGCTATCCCGCGTACACGAGGCGACGCCGGGCAGCGGAATTTGCACCCTGTGAAGCGTTGCTCGGACTCATTATCGAGGACAAATCAGGAAATCGGTTTGCCTATATGCCGGCCATGTCTCAGGTGGACGATGGTCTTCTGCAAGTGCTCGAATCCACCGATCTTTTGTTTTTCGACGGCACGTTTTGGCAAGACGATGAATTGATCAAGATACAAGGCAGTGGACAGACCGCAGGCGAGATGGGACACATACCCGTATCGTCAGAGCGAGGAAGCCTGCATCGCCTTGCGGCTTTGCGGCGCCCCCGCAAGATATTCATCCACATCAACAATACCAACCCGATGCTCGACGAATCCAGCGCGGAGTTCAGCGAGATTCAGAAAGCTGGTTGGGAATTAGCGGAAGACGGATGGAACATACAGCTATAACCGAAAGAGTTGACGATGTCTTGCTTGCTCCGGGTGAGTTGCGCGCGCGGATGCTGAAAATTGGCGAGCAGCACTATCACCATCGCCATCCTTTCCATCTCATGATGCATGAGGGCCGCCTGACTCGTGGGCAATTGCAAGCGTGGGCATTGAATCGTTATTACTACCAGAGCAAGATTCCCATCAAAGACGCCATCATTCTCTCACGCAGTGACGATGTCAACTTTCGCCTGGCGTGGCGCAAACGAATAATCGATCATGATGGCAATGGCGCAAATAGTGGTGGCATTGAGCGATGGGTCAAGTTGGCCGAAGCCACCGGGCTGGAGGGCGCGAAGGTAATGACCGGCGATGCTGTTTTGCCGGCTACACGGTATGCAGTCAACGAATATCTGCATCTCGTGGGGAAGCGTACTTTGCTGGAGGCTGTAGCTTCGTCATTGACTGAAATGTTTTCCCGTGACCTGATCGCCTTGAGGATCGATCGTCTGCGCGTCCATTATCCATGGTTATCTGGAGGCTTGGATTATTTTCAGATGCGTCTGTCCCAGGCTCCGGAGGATGCACAGTTCGCGTTCCAGTATGTGTGTGAACATGCGCAAAGCCGCCTGCAGCAGGAACTGGCTATTCGCGCTCTGCGCGATAAATGCGACATATTGTGGGCCCAGTTAGACGCGCTTTATTTCGCCTACGTGCAGCCCGGCTGGCCTCCCATGGGCGCTTTTTCCATTCAGGAGTGTGCTCATGGCTCAGCCGATTGATGAAAGCCGCCCCCGCCTTGCTTCCGGATGTCGGTGGGGTATCAGCACAGACGAAGCAGTCATCCTTTTTCCCGAAGGCGCCATTCGCCTGGAAGGTCCAAGCAGACAAATTCTTGAACGGTGTGACGGACAGCGTACCTTCCAGGAAATCGTGCAAGCACTACAAATGGTCTATACAGGCGCAGGTTCCACAGAAATCAGGGAAGATATCGGCGACTTTCTTGAACAATTGAAGCAACAACGGATTGTGGACTACTGATGAACCCGAACCCGCTCGCGCTTATCGCTGAACTCACTTACCGCTGTCCGTTGCGCTGCGTCTACTGCTCCAATCCTCTTCATATGCCTGACAGCAAATCAGAATTATCAACAGAGGAGTGGCTCCGGGTCTTTGAGGAAGCGGGAAAAATGGGCGTTCTGCATCTCCATTTGACCGGAGGTGAACCGCTCAGCCGGCCAGATCTCACACAACTTATAGTGGGCGCTCGTTCTTCAGGCCTCTATACAAACCTGATCACTTCTGGGATCGGTCTTTCGGAAATCGGCTTGAAAGCGTTGCTTCAGGCTGGTCTCGACCATATTCAACTCAGCTTTCAGGATTCAATCGCGGAACGCGCCAAGTCGATTTCGGGAGTACCTGTGCATGAATACAAGACGAAGCTGGCACGGCTCATTCGCAAGCATTCAATCGCATTCACAATAAATCTCGTGGTACACCGCCAGAATCTGGACCATCTGGAGGAGATGATCGCCTTTGTGGAGGATCTGGCGCCAGATCGTATGGAGATTGCTCATGCGCAATACTATGGCTGGGCCTTGCAAAACCGCACCGCGCTGTTGCCTAGCCGGGAACAATTGGAGAGATCCTTATTATTGATTGCAGCCGCGCAAAAACGTCTAGAAGGCCGAATTCGCGTTGATTCCGTCATCCCCGACTACTATGCGCGGTTTCCCAAGCCTTGCATGGGTGGATGGGGACGCGGTCTGATGCTCATTGATCCGACCGGCAAAGTCCTCCCTTGCCATGCAGCGGGAGTGATTCCCGGACTACAGTTCGACAATGTGAGGCACAATTCGCTTACTTGGATTTGGCAGGAGTCCTCGGCGTTTCAGCACTTTCGTGGCGAGGAATGGATGGATTCTCCTTGTCGCAGCTGTGAACGGAGAATGCAGGATTTCGGCGGCTGCCGTTGTCAGGCTTTGCTCTTGACAGGAAACGCCGGTGCTACAGATCCCGTTTGCTCATTGTCTCCGCAACGCCACCTGGTTGACAGCATCCTTTCGGCGGCGAATGCGGCCGATACTTCTACGGAAACATTCAATCAGGGAAGCACCAGTTCCTGGGTTTACCGAATGAATCCAAATCCCTAATGAAAGATGCGAATCTCAACACCTTTCACAGCCGCTGTCCGAGCAATAAAGAATATAGATTGCAACGAGATCGATGTTTGTTGATCTAGATCTTCCGCCTGGCTCATAGAAATCTCGACTAGGCACTGCGCGAGGCTTCCATTTCATTGTGGTCACCATCAAATCACATTAAACAGAGGAGGCTCTAGATGGAAAAGTTATGGAATAAGGATGAGCCAAGGCCGCTTCGCGGCGTTCTTGCGGGAGCTGCCGGTGGGTTTCTTGCAGCATGGGCGATGAATCAATTTCAGCTTCTATGGAGTAAGGCTTCGGAAGAATTGCAATCAGACACGGAGCGCGAGAAGGAGCGCAACAGCCAACGCCAGGAAAAGAGCTCGGAAGAAAGTGAGGATGCGACAGTGAAAGCCGCACAAGAACTCTCGCGTGCCACGCTCGGGCGAGATCTGGATACGGAAGAGAAGAAGAAGGCTGGGCCGGCGATACACTATGCATTTGGCACTCTGGCCGGTGCGGTCTACGGGTTGTCAGTAGAGTTTTTACCGGTTGCGCGTGTCGGATTCGGGAGCCTATTCGGCGCGGTCTTGTTCTTGATTGCTGATGAAATAGCGGTTCCGGCGCTTGGCCTCGCCCCCAAACCGACAGAGTCTCCATTCTCATCGCATGTTTACGGATTATCGTCTCACTTTGTTTACGGCATTGCTACCGAAACGGTGCGAAAGGGTGTGCGATTAGTCGCATGAGTGTCAGGCTGCCGATAGTTGTTAATCGGGCGTTATTGCAACTCTTGAGCGGCTACGCAACAGCGCTCGCATGTAATGAGAGTTTGGTCTGTGCAGCTACAGCGTAATCGGTAGCCAATACTTACAAATAGCCCTCATGATGAATGGGTGTGCGTAAAAGAGACGCTTCACCACAAACTTACTTTTGCACTTTTCGCGACATAGGTAAATCCAATGGATCCATCAGCGTCGACTAACGGTGCTATGACAACTTGCATTCTATATCCCACATCTCTAGAAAGGAACATCGCACGATTCAGGATTCAGCCGTAGTTCTTCCCCTGACTCCAGCTCAACCTGATCTCCTAGCTTGTCCTGAAAATCAACACGTGCGGTGCGCGGATCAAGGAGACTCCCAATGAAGAAACGAACGATCCCACTCTTCAGCCTCCTATTCGGCTACGCCAACTTTGTGTCTTTTCGCAGATTGAGTGCAGCTCAGATCGTAAGTGTTACTTGCCGGCATATCCACATGGTCAAACCCTATGTTGCCAGCAGACCATGATCCAGTAAATCCCACTGTTATCCACCGATATACTGAATGCATTCGTGGGAAGGAAAAATCAGACTAGTCCTTAACGAACATTATTCCGCAAACTGAAGATAGAAGGGAATTAATAGAAAGAGGAAGTGGATCATGAAAAGCAGAAGTCTCATTGTTATAGCGCTCTTTGTGATAATGGCCGCGACGTGCGTCCCCGGTCAGCAGCCCACACCAATTCGCGCGCAATCCGGCGCCAAATCCAATCCTGCACCCGCTTCCGGTTCTGGCCCATTCGACAAAATTTGGAGCGTCGCGCTCAATCAGTTCGATCAAAGCGACCAATGGGGACAGTCGATAACCCAACTCACGAACGGCACACTGGTCGCAGCCGGGGCCGATGGCGGTTATCAGCGGAATAGTTGCCGTGGCTTTTTCGGAGGCGCATGGGTAATCGCTGTCACGCCCGGCGGAAATAATGTCTTTCAAAACTTGTACTCCGATTGCGCCAACGCCGACCAGTGGGCCAATTTTGTAAGAGCCACGCCTGATGGAGGTTTTATCCTTTCCGGTGAGGACGATTCCATGCCTTTCTGCCAGCCTTGCGCCTGGCTGGCCAAATTTACGAGCTCCGGCACAATTGTCTGGCAAGAGGATCTCACGAGCTTTTTCGGCTCAGGAGTCAGCGTCACGCCAACCTCAGACGGCGGCTACATTACCGCCGGATTCGGGCAGCCCAATGCATCGTCGTCAATCAACGGCCTGATCATGAAGCTCTCCGGCACCGGAGCGTCGCAGTGGAGTAAATTGTTTACCGAGACCGCCGGCTCATTCGCCGGTGCTGTTGTCAACAACAGCGGCGGGTTGAATTTCAATTCGATAGTTCCAACGGCTGATGGGGGCTACATGCTTTCGGGCGTAGCCGATGCGCAGTTTTCTTCAGGATTCGCCCATGTCCTTGTGCTCATGAAAATTGCTTCCGCCGGAAGCGTGCAATGGTCGCGCGCTTATTACAGCCCCACATGGGGCAGTTGGGACCCCGGGTCGGGCCTCCAGTATCCAGTCTCTCCCACGCCTGATGGCGGCGCCACTGTCTCAGGAACGGTTCAAACGTTGGGAAGCCCGTTCGAAACCTTGTTCTTGCTAATGCATGTGGACTCCAAAGGCAACGTAATCTGGCAAAAAGGTTACGGCGGAGCCAACGGAGGATTCAACCGTACGGACGCAGTTAGTGCCGCTCCCACGTCTGATGGCGGTTTCATTCTCGCAGGCTATAGCGACCTGTTCTTGCAGGAATGGGACGGGTGGCTGGTAAAGACCGATACCTTTGGGAACATCCAATGGCAAAATCTGTACTCCGGCACCGAGCCGACTGGATTCAACGCCGTCATCCTGAACGACGTCATTCAGACGGCTGATGGGGGTTACGCGGCAGCCGGTGCTTCTTACGTGGGAAGCCTGAGCTTCGGCGGCCCCGGGTTCCACATTCTTAAAACCGACGCGCAGGGAAATGTCGGCACATGTACGTCATGCTCACAGCCGACGCATACCAGCGTGCAGCCATTGGATATGGAGGCGCATGATGCGATTTTTAATCAGGCCAATCCGGCGCTTGTCTTTACGACGGTGAACATGAAGGCAAAAGCGACATCGGTCACTCCGAAATCGCTCTTCCCGTAATGCCAACATCAAAAACAATGCAGCTGACCTCGGCCGGCGTGTAGAAGGATATAATTCCGTCCCTGGCCACCATTTCTGTGATCGTTTAAAGGCCAGCAAAAATGAAGTTGGTCAGCAATTCCTAATCAGCTATTTTCAAAAGCTGCGGGCCGCGATTCACATCGCCGTCGGTTTTTTATTTGGGCGAGACAGGTTGCGCCGGAGTTGCGGCCCCCGGATTTACAGTTGACGGGCTTGGCGTTTGGGTTCCCGGCGTGATGCCTTTGGGAGCAAGCGAATCCGATGACTGTGGAGTGCGCAGTAGGGGGCCAGCTGTTCTGCCGGTAGGACCAAAAAACTGCTCATTGAGTTCCGGATGTATGCTCCCGGTGACGGCCTTGAGCGCCATTTCCATATTCTTCTGGTGAAGGTCGCGGACAATTTCGCCTTTCACCTGTTCGAGCGGAATGGTATCGCCGCTGCGAAGCTTATAAATATTCATGCCGGACAGTTCGCTTTCAAGCTTGGTGACTTCACCTGGCTTTAAAGCGACGACATCTTTTTCAATCCCCGCAGGAAGGCCGCCTTTGCGTTTCATCCCAAGATCAGTCTTTGGAGGAGATGGAAGGGAGAGAGTTTTATAGACTTCATCCTGAAGTTTTTGTGTTTCTTCACCCCGGGCTGCGCGATCGTGAATGTCATTGGCCAACTGCTGGAACTTCTTCTGATACTCAGCCCGCGCGGCGGGTGTCCGATTGGGATTGACCGTGGGAATGATGATGCGCTCAACTTTAAAGGAATCGTATTTGGCAATGTTTTCCTTGTAGTAGGCCTCAATCTCTTCCTGCGGCGGGTTGCTGTACTTTTCTTCAAGGGAATGACGGTAGGAATCAGCAAGGGCCCGGATGCGGGCAATCCTAAGCAATTCCTGGTACCGCGGATCGTTTTCCGCGCCGGCCTTTTCACCTTCACTGGCCAGGGCCAGCAACTGGGAATAGCTTTCCGCAAAACTCCGCATCGCCGCCGGGTTGGAGATTTGCGCCGAAATACTCATCCCGGCGAGCATGCGGTTGAACTGCTCTTTGGTGATCACGGTCTGGCAAGAATCGGATTTGGCAGGGCCATTTTTGGCGGACGCCATGTCCTTTGGGCATACGCCATGGATTGTCACCACAGGGGCATTCGGGGCAACGTTGTCGGGATTAAATTGCTGTCCCACAGGCGGCGCAGGCGGCTGCATAAGCGGCGGACGAGAAGGAGATTGCGCCCCAGTTGCGCCCGGTGTCTGGGCGAACGCACAAGTTCCAGCCAGAAGAGTAGTGATGAAAATTCGGATCATGAATGACGAGACCTTCCTCAGCAATGATGGCAAGAAATTTGGGGGAGATGCGATATCCTACCATATCTTGTTTTTTGATGGCACACCTTTCCTTTTATCCCCATGGGCTTATAAGGCGATCACCTGATGCAACATCGCCACGGCGAGTGCTTTACGAGGATTGGGCACCGGAGCAATGCGAATTTTCCACTCAGCCAAACTGCTTAAGAAGTGATACAAACATCAGGAAGACCACGGAGGTCAATATCACCCATGAAATCTTTATTCTTGCGCGCAATTTTTCCCGCTCTATTGCTTTGCCAACTTGCAGCCGCACAGCAAAACGTGCGCACCGTATTCCTGGTGCGGCACGCGGAAAAGGCGTCCGCTGCCGCAGATGCGCCGCTGAGTCCTGAAGGGCAAAAGCGGGCAGAATGTCTGGCGTCCACTCTTAGAGATGCGGGCATAAAACAGATCTATGTCACGGACGCAACCCGCACACAGCAAACAGCGGCCCCACTGGCCAAAGCGCTAAAGGTTAAGCCAACAATTCTTCCCGCCAAAGACCCCAACGCGTTGATCAAGAACCTGGTTTATACCGGCGGCGGAAATATTCTGGTGGTGGGACACAGTGACACAGTGCCCTTTGTGATCGCCCGCCTTCAGGGTGGAACAGTGGCGCCAATCGGCGAAAATGAATACGACCGGCTGTTCGTGATGACTATTGCGGAAGCTGCCGGAATGCCGGCCTCGACCTTGCACTATTGCAGCGCGGGAACTCCCGCCAAAGCCACGCCGACACCGGCGCATCCGACCAAGAAGGGCCCGACGAAAAAGATGTACTGAGTTCTTACCACGGAAATACAGGGCGGGTCCGATGCGGCCCGCCCTGCTTTATTTGTAGCCTCAAGGGTCCTTTGACCCCTAATCATTGCTGGTTTCGAATAAGAGAGTTGACGAAGTGGGGTAAATATATCGTTAAACGAGATTAAGTCTTTTTAGAGATAAGAAGGTACGCTGGGCAGGTTGCGTAGTTTCTGTGGAAAGCATTTCACAGAATCGGCAATTGCTAGAACAAAAGACTGCCGGGATGTGATTGCATCCCGGCAGTCCCTTGATTGTTATCTTACGGAGATAGTCAGAGTGGACGAGTTAGGCAGAGTATCCGTGCCTCCTGGACCAAAGCTGACCGTGCCGAATACCTTGAACACCGCTTTGGACGTGCCCGCTGCCGGTTGCACATTCTGAGTGATGATCATGGTTTGCGGCGGTTTAGCGCCACCCTTAGTGGATCCGCCAAGGGCCGCGTTTGGATTAACCAAATTCGCCGTGACAGAGCAAACGAACTGCGTCCCCGTGACGCCACTTACGGTTGCCGCTGTACCAGCGCCACAAACAGCCGTGCCTCCGTTGTTCACGGTCACACTCGGCGGATTTGGACCATTGATGGTCAATCCGTTTGGAATGAAAATCGTGAAAACAACATTTGGAGCGGGTGTGAAGGACGTGTTGGAGATGGTCCAGGTGATGTTGCCTGCCTGACCCACGTTGGGAGTGGGATTCTGAAGATTTCCCGCAACGGAGACAGGCGCCGAGATACTGGAAACAACGGGCAACGGCACGGTGGTTGTCAGGCTGGTAGTTGCATTTGCCAGCAGCGTACCCGCCTGGTCCGTTCCGCTTGCCACCACGGTGTTGAGAATCGCCTGGTTCTGGACTTGTACAGTCACGGTCATGGTTGTCGAAGATCCGGCATTCAGGATTCCCTGATTGCAGGAAACGCTGATGACGCCAGCGCCGCCCGACGTGCACGTACCCTGGCTGGTCTGAGCCGCCAGAATGTTAGAGAGCGGCAAACCGGTAACTGTCCCGGAACCGCTGGTTGCAGCAACACCAGCCTGAGCATATGTAAACGTGGTGCCTGTTGGAACATCCTGGATCGTGAAAGTTCCGTTGAAGGATGGATCGGTGACACCGGCAATCGTGATGCTCTGGCCGATATTCAATCCGTGTGACGTATTCGTGGTAATGGTAACGATGCCCGTTGCCACATTGCGCGATGCGCCGCCAGCAACAATCGTGGCGCGAATCGGGGACAAAGTGTGGGTGACTGACACGTTAGCAGGGAAGTTCGACGTTGCAGTAATCGGATTTGTGACGGTGATCGTATAAATGGCCTGCGCCGGAGTAGTGGAAACCGACGAAGGACCGCTCATTGTCACGTTCAAAACCGGCACATGCGCGGCTGACGGGACCACCGCGTTCGAAGGCGCAGAAGGCAGACTTGCACCGGCAAGATTAACCGCCTGGACCGTAAACGTATAGCTCACGCCGTTCGTCAAACCACCGACTAACGCCGTGCCGAAGTTTCCGCTGGCTGGCGGCGGAATGCTGACCGTGACTCCACCAGGACTCGACGTCACTAAATAACTAGTGATCGGCGCGCCTTGCGGAGGCGGAGAAACCGTAAAGGTTACAGAAGCCTGCGTATCGCCAGCGAGGGCGGAGACGCCTGTAGGCGGCGCAGGAATTGCGATGCCCGGAGGAATAACCGGAGCGCTGGGAGCCGATAACGGGCTGGTGCCGGACGCATTCGTAGCTGTGACAGTAAAGGTGTATGAGGTGCCATTCACCAATCCACCGATTAAAACGGAGGTCGGCGGGAAAAGTGATCCAGCAACTGGGACCACCGACACTGGAGCAACAGCAGGGCCGGCAGTGCTGGTAAATACGGTATAGCTGTTGACCGGTTGATTTGACTGTGCCGGGCTCCAGTTCACGGTGACTGCATTATTGCTGGCAACACCAAAAACGTTTTGCGGAGCGCCCGGTGCCGCCGTAGCCGGAGGAGTCGGGCAGTTCAAAGGCGTGAAACCAGGTCCCGGAGGTAGAGCCGGTGCGTTGCCCTGGCAGCTCTGGAACCACATGCCCTTGGCCAGGACGCCGCCACCAGTGTAATCGTCGGCGCTGTAGGCCACGACGTTGGCGGGATCGCTCGGATCAACAGCAATTCCACTGAGGATAGTAGGTGGAGGATTTGAACCGGCAATCGGATCGAACGTCCCCATGAACGTCCCGTCGAGTGTCGTATTGGCCATGGTTGCATCTGCGGCAGAGGCATTGCCCAGCCAGGCGACATTATCTGGAGGCGCAGGCGGAGCAGGCGGCACCGTCGGCGCTTCTTGAAGAGCAATATAGACGTTATTGCCATTGATAGCCGGATAATACTGGTCACTCATCACGGCAACCGCGGCAGCACCCACTGGACCCGCACCCAGGACGTTAATTACATCGGTCGGGGCGGTGCAAATCCCGTGCGGAGGAACCATGCAGATTGTGTCCGCGTTCTTGATGAAGAATGGTGACGTGCCGTCCGCTCCCCAGAGATCATGGCCAATAAAGGCGAGACCGGATGATTTCTTGCTGATCGTAACCACGGGGACGATGAACTGGTCGCATGTGCCAAAGCCGGTTTCAGAAGCAGTGCCCGGCTGGTTGAAGCGAACGATTGTAGCGCCCTTCTTGAAACCGACCCACAGGTTGCCCAAAGGATCGAGAACGGTCGAGCTAGGAGTTCCAGGGTTTCCAGGAATATCGCAGCCGGTAGTTCCACCGCCGAAGCGTGCGCCGGTAGTGCTGCCACCCATAACGAAAAGGCTGGCGAAGTTCAGGAATCCGTGGCCGCCGTCACCGCTGGCCAGGTATCCGATCCGCATAATGCCCTGAGAAGCCCGTTGTTCATCCGCGAAATAGAGGTAGTTTGTGGCTACCGTCGGATTCGCGGGGTCAAGGAAGTGCGGGGTGGGATCAAACTGCATGGGGCCGCCTGTAATGGAAGCGCCATTGATTTTGAAGGGGCAAGTTTGCAAATTGATGGCGTAAGGGCCAGGTGAATCCAGATCCGGGTCAATGCGGCAGATGCCTGAAGTTGCATCATCCACCCATAAATGGCGGAACTGCGCGCCGGTAGCAGGGTTGATGGCGGTGCCATTCAGAACGATGCCGCCCAAAGGAGCGGTAACTGCAGCCGCTGTGTTGTTCTGCGGGTTCGGTACGCCGAGATATTGGATCGTCGTGGAAGGTGGCGTGACAAGGGTTTGGGCGCCCGCCGTGACAACGGCGAGCATCAGAATTGTTACCAGACAGAACAAATTGCGCGCTGAGAGTGTTTGAACGCAGTTTTTGCCCTGGGCAGCTGTAGTCATGGAGGAGCTCATTTTTTTCGCCTTTTGTCCCGGAGCTTAGCCCCAGGATCTTCCTTGCTTTTTTATGTGCAAGGTTTCATCCGTACTGAACAAGACGGCCGCAGCCGCGAGCTACTGCTCGCGGATCACGATCGTCACGATTCCTCACCCGAGTCCAGTCTCGCAAACACCGGAAGCGCGAGCCGTGCTCATTAAACAGGCGAAGATTCGCCAATTAGTGTTCTCAGTTTTAGGCCTTAGGAATTAGATCGACATTGGAGAATCATTAAAGTTTTTAATCTTGAGCGTTTCCGTAGTGTTTGCACGTGTTTGCGGGCGTGATGGGGTGCAGAGCTTTGCCTACTTATCTGCAAAAAAAGGCCGCCGAATTTTCCCGGAAGCCTTCGCTCGAGAATTGGTATCGCAGCTACGGATAGAAGACGTAAAAAGGGGGACGGCAGAATGCCATCCCCTTTTTGCTGTTGGACCGTTAGTTGAGTCTGAACTGGAAGGGTATTGAAGTACCGTCATTCAGGTTGATGGTGTAAGCGTAAGTGTTACCGGCACTCAGATTGCTGGTGGAGAGAACGAACTGCCAGCCCGCGGAGCCCGCACCGTTCAGCAGCGTGCCGCCCACGAATGCAAACGGACCACCCTGCGGAGCCGGAGTGCTGGCCGGAACACCATTGATCGACGAAAGAGTGAAGTTGGAGATTACAGTGCTGGAGACAGCAACTCCCTTAGCATCGCAAACCCGGAACTGCACTGGGACCGTCGGCGTTGTAGCTTTTGTGAATTGCGTGGTGCCGTTGGTCGCAATCGGCGCCAGGATCTGGTGACCCGGACCATTGGAGCAAGTCCCGACCGCAGCGTACGTCACGGTTTCCACACCGGTGTTCACAAAACTGATCGTGTAGTTGGTTGAGCTTTGTCCGGAGCAACTGAGCGTATGCGTGCCAATGGTGCTGCCGTTGGAGGTGCAATTCAGCGTGCCAGTCAGGTTTGCTGGACCCTGGCCAAGAACAAAGCCGCTATAGGTGGCGCTGGCGGCAATCGTGCCGTTTAATACCACGGCTTGATTATTCGACGTGATGCTAAGCGGCACCGCCGTGATCGAGAGCGTGCCAGCGGCCGTGGTCAGATTGTAATTTCCGCTGAGAGCTGCCGGTGAGAATGAAACTGCCGGAGTAATGGCAAATGTTCCCACATTACTCGTTTGCGTGGCCGTGGTGCTGTAAGCGGCGGTAATGTTCTCACCATTTTTGATGCCGGTGATCACGCCGGTGAGGGTTGGATTGGCTGAGCCGAAGGGCCGCGAGAAGCTGTTTGCGGTCACCGAGAGCGGCGCTTTGTTGACGGTAAGCGAACCATTCTTGCTGGTCACCGTGTAATTGCCCAGTTTGCTTGTGGGATCAACAAGTACCGGGACCGTGACATAGGTCGCGGGGACGCTGGTCGCCGTGGGGCTGGCAATCGTCGCCGTGATGTTGTCATTGTTCTTGAGTCCGGTGATCGTGCTCGGGGGATTAGGATCGCCATACAAGCGGCTTCCGCTGGGTCCTGTAACTGAAAGCGGAGCCGGGGTAATTGTCAGCACGCCGCCTTTGACGACAATCGAATAATCAATCGCTTTGGCTCCGCTGACCACAGGCACAATGGGATAAGTTCCCACCGGGCTGGTGACGTCAGCAGAGGTGAACGTCAAAGTTAAAACGTCACCGTTCTTTAATCCGACAAATGTTCCGGTGAAATTCGGGTTGGCGTTGCCATATGCACGGCTGGCATTCGCCACCGTGAAAGTGAGCGGCGAAGGATTGATGGTGAGAACACCATTGATCGATGAGACAGCATAATTGCCGAGCTTGAGCCCCGGATCCACCAGCGCCGGAATAATCGGGTACGGTCCCACATCGCTCAATACGGTTGCCGGGCTGGAGTATGTGGCGGTGATGGCGTCAGCATTCTTGATGCCCACAATCGTTCCTGTGAACACAGGGTTCGGATTGCCATACAGCCGCGTAGCGTCTGCCGCGGTCACCGTTAGCGGGGCCTGGGTGATAGTGAGCACTCCGTCTGTTTTAGTTACGGTGTAATTGCTCAGCTTATGTGTGAAGTCAATCAAGTTGGCCACAATGGGATAAGTCCCCACCGGACTGGCTGCGTTGGCGATGCTGGTGTAAGTCGCGGTGATGTTGTCGCCGTTCTTGATGCCCACGATTGAGCCGGTAAAGACGGGATTCGGATCGCCATAAACGCGGCTGGCATTGTCAGCGGTCACACTCAGCGGCGCCGGGGTGATCGTGAGAATTCCAGTGGTAAGTATCACGTTGTAATTGTTAAGTACTCCAGCAGGATCGATATACGTTGGAACAATGGGATACGTTCCCACTGGACTGCCGGCTGCGGCCGGGCTGCTGTAAGTTGCGGTGATTACGTCCGTGCCCCGCAGGCCGGTAATTGTGCCGGTGAATAGTGGGTTAGGGTCGCCGTAAATACGTGTCGCGCTGTCGATCACCACGGTCAACGGGGGCTTGTTAACGACGAGCGTCCCATCGAAAGTCACAAATGTATAGTTGGCAGCGGCGAGAGTTCCCACTGGGCAGTGAATCGCATAGCGCCCGGCTGGAGTACTGGAATCGGTCGGAACAACCGTGTTGCAAGTTGTGGACCCACTGACAACGGCCGCTGTGTCACCGTTCAAGAACCCGGTAATCGCGTATGTGAATGGCGGATTTGGGTCAAGATAGAGTTTGGCTACCGTCGCAGCCACAACGGTCAGAACCGCGCGGTTCACCGTGAGTGGTCCGGAGCCGCTGCTGGCCGTGAAAAGCGTATCGCCGGCAAAGCTTGCGCTGATTGCGCCGGCATACGATCCCAGCGAAATTCCCGCAATACTTGTGCTGAGGAAAGCCTGGCCAGCGTTATTGGTTAGGGCTGTGCCTACAGTCGTTCCGTTTAGAGCGAAGGTTACGGTCTTCCCGGAAATCAGTCCGCCATTGGACGTCTTCTGCAGAGTGGCGCTCAGGACTGCAAACCCTCCATAGGGTGCCGTGGCTGGCGAGACGGTTAGTGTGGAAGGCCCGGCCTGGGCTGTGATCGCAATGGTTGCCGTGGCTGAATTGTTCGTCGGATCGGGATCGACCGCCGATTTGTTTCCAACGCTCACGGTGTTGCTGAGCGAAGCGCCATTCAGCAAGCTGGCGCTGGTGGCGGCGACAATGGTTATGGTTTCAGATTCACCGCTGGCCAGCGAAGCATACGTTACCGTATGCGGATTCAACTGTGGGCTGTTGTTGCAAGCGCCGCCGCCGGTGGAAGCGCACGAAACAATTAAAGTTCCAGCAGGGAGATTGTCAACGATGGTGGCCGACGTGGGATCCGGACCATTATTGGTTACGACAATCGTGTATGTGACGTTAGACCCTGATTCAACCGAGGCTGGCGCGGCAGTTTGCGTAAGCGCAAGATCGGCGCTCATGCAACTCCGCGGCGGATAAGCTGCTATACCCTGAATTTCACTGACGCGGTCCACTGGGAGATTGCTCAGGCCTTTCAAACCGCCCGTGCCGTTGATGCTGAAAACAGCGACGCCGAAATTCTCGTCGGCCGCATAAAGGAATGACCCTGAGAAGTCAGTGGCAAGCCCGGTGGGCACGTGAACAGAAGTGACGCCGCCAAAACTGCCAATGGTCTTCAAACTTCCGTCGGCTGCAACGCTTGAAGAATTGATCTTGTTGTTGAACTGATCACTGGTGAAGAGCGTGGAATTGTCCGGGCTAAGGAGGACGACCTGCCCGTCGGTCCCGGCGCCCAGAAATGGGCTGCCGGCAAGCGGAGTCAAAGTACCATCAGCCGCCACCGACCATCCATCTGTGATGGTATTGGAAGCAAAGCTCGCCTCGCCGCCATAGAGGCGGTCGCCCGCGCAACTGAAGTCCAGTCCGGAAACCAATCCGGTGCCGGCGCGAGGGAAGGGCGAACCAGCCGAGGCAGTCAGCGAACCGTCAGCATTAATGCTGTAAACCGAGACGCTGCTTTCATTGCTTACGGCGAGAAGCTGCCCGTGAGCAGAAATTTTCATGCCGATTGTCGGAGAGCAGCAGTTCGCGGTAGTTGGACCCGGCGTGAGTGAACCACCGGCGCCAATCGCGAAGGTCTGTATCTGCCCGTTGCTGGAAGCCATCAGGAACGCGCCGTCCGGCGTCGCGGCCAGTGATATACCCTGGCAGGCGTCGAGCGTGAGCCCGCTTGGCACCGGGGAACCAGCGGCTGCGGTGAGAGCACCTGTCGCAGGATCAACCTGAAACACGCTGATCGTCTGGTCGCCACTGTTGGATACAAACAAAAGATTCTGGGGCGCGCTGATCGTGATCCTATCCAGCCCAATGCATGTGGTGGTGGCGCCAATGCCGCCGGTGGAATATGGAGAGCCGGGTACCGCTGTCAAAGCGCCGG
This sequence comes from Candidatus Angelobacter sp., assembly GCA_036497385.1. Taxonomy (GTDB): domain Bacteria; phylum Acidobacteriota; class Terriglobia; order Terriglobales; family Acidobacteriaceae; genus Angelobacter. Next base: position 35,545 of record DASXJO010000324.1, read on the forward strand.
TGGAGGACACGGCAAAACCGGCAATGCTGTTGGCCACGTCCTGGTTATTGACGTAGACATAGTTGCCTTGCGCATGCAGCGCCATAGGCGACAGCAATAGAAGGACCAGCAAAAATGCCGGAATCAGCCGCAGCGCGGCTTGAGAAAAGTCTGTTGAGTTGGTGGCCAGGAAAAGTGGACGGAAAGTTAGACCGTTGCTGCTGTGGGGCATTTCATCCTCCGGAAGGTGTGCCACGACCCGATCGAAACTTCTGCTTCACGCAGTCCCGGTTTTCGTCGGACGTGTGCACACTTGTCACCCTGCGTAAAGGTCATTGCCAATACGCATGGGCCCTGCATCGCGATGCACCCTTCGCGCGTTTATGGAAATACGAGTGAGCAGACAGGAACCCATAAGGCCCTGCTGATCTCTCGTGCATTTGCCCGCGCGCAAATGGACACCACGGCTCGCTGCCCGGAAGAACAGCAAGAACTTACCTGAGATTTTCTAAGTACTTGAGACTTCTTATGGGGTCCGCCGGGAAGATGACGCGCCGGCACGCGCAGAGGTTCTCGCTAGTTTCGAGCCTGGGGAGAAGCCACTTAGTTACTTTGGTAACCCTGATTTGAGAAGATCATGGGCGCGGCTGATTAGGACTGGAATAGGAGACAATTAAAAAAGTTAATGAGGATATATTTATTATCCTCGAAGTGACTCGCAACGCAATCGATTTGAAGAATTCCGGGGCCAGCTGAGATTCAGCTGGCCCTGGCTTTT
>DASXJO010000325.1:0-1563 GCA_036497385.1 Candidatus Angelobacter sp.
CCCATTGACCAACCATCGGAAACAATATGGTGCATGGTGATCAGCAGCGCATAATCTTGTTTTCCGTGCCGGATCAGCCGTCCCCGAACCAGCGGCCCCGCTTCAAGATCAAATGCCGCACATGCTTCTTCTCTGAGCAGCCGTTTCAACTCAGGCTTCGCATTACGGCTCCGGCGCAGATCGTGCTCCACAAGATGGAAGCGGCTTCCCGCCACCGGAGCAATCTTCTGCTTCGATTCTCCATCTACCATCACAAACGTTGTGCGCAGCGCTTCATGCCTTGCGACTAACCGGTCCAGCGCCCGTTCCAGCACTGCTCTATCCAGCTTTCCGTGCAGCTGCACACCCAAAGGAATGTGATAGGCCTCGCTTACGCCTTCCATCTGGGTCAGGAACCACAGCCTCTGCTGCGCAAATGATAGCGGCACGTACTCTCCGCGCTCTGCATGTGCAATAGCGGGCAGCTGGCTCTGCTGTGCGCTCTCTACTCCACGCACAAAATCACTCAGCACCGGCCGCGCGAAGAGATCATTGATTCCGACTTCTACTCCCAGCACCTGACGCAGCCGCGCAATGATCTGTACGGCGAGCAAGGAACGGCCACCCAAATCAAAAAAATCATCCTGACGCCCTACTCGCTCTACCTGCAACACCTCCGCCCAGATTTCTGCGACCATTTTCTCGGTGTGGCTCTGCGGAGCTTCGTACCCCCGCGCCTCGTGCGCATCTTCAGGCGCAGGCAAGGCCATCCGGTCCGGCTTTCCATCCGCTGTGAGTGGAAGTTTCTCCAGAGGCACATACCCTGCCGGTACCATGTGCTCGGGCAATCTTTCCGCTAAGTGCTGGCGCAGTTCTTCTGCCCCCGCTTTGCTTTCACCGGACTCATCCGCTTCCAGCGTGTAATACGCCACCAGACGCGTCCCGCCTCCGGCCGCATCTCGCGCCTCCACCACTGCTTCCTTCACTCCCGCACATTCTTTCAGCCGCGCCTCAATCCTTCCCAGATCAACCCGCTGCCCGCGCACCCTGACCTGCAAATCCTTCCATCCGGCAAATTCAATCCCTCCATCTGCTTTCCATTTGCCCAGCGCGCCCGTCCGGCATATCCATGCTCTTCCTACCGGGCTATCCTTTATATAAGGGTCGGATATATAGGGGTCGGATACGAAGCGCTCCTCCATCCCCTCTGCTTGCCTTTCATATCCTCCCAGACAGATCTCTCCAACTACTCCCACCGGCACTGGCTCCATCTCCCCATCCACGATGTACACCCGCCGGCTTCCCTTTTCTGCCAATCCCGCCAATTCCTCCGCTAACCACTCATGCTGGTAAAGTTCCGACGGAAGCTCCTCCTCCATCCGGCTCCACTCATAGACGAGCTGCTTGCGTTCTGCTTCCGCCAGCATCGGCACTGCATCCATTACCTGGCTCTCGCCTCCCGCTACCATCCCCTCCAACAGCCTGCGGTAATAGCCCAGATAGCGCTCCACTGTTCCCGGCTCATAGAGAGAGGTCGCATACTCCACCATCCCCGCAATGCTCTCGCCTGATTGTTGTAATGAC
>DASXJO010000326.1:0-3960 GCA_036497385.1 Candidatus Angelobacter sp.
CATTGGCAGCACCGTTCTGCTGAATGGGATCGGGTTTGAGGTGGTGGGCGTGCTTGCGAATATCGGGCGGCAGGAAAATAACCTGAATAACGTGCGCCTCTACATTCCTTTCAGCACCATGCACCAGTATTTCCCGATGAAAAATGAGCATACGCCGGATGACATCGGCAACATGGTCTTGAAGCCAGTGAGCCGCGACAAGCATGAGGGTGCGGTGGAGCAGGTACACAAAATTATCGCCCGCAATCACGGCTTTGATCCCAGCAACAAAGATGCTTTTCAGGGCTGGGACACGGTGAAAACGCAGGATATGGTGGGCAAAATCTTTGATGGCATGGACATTTTTCTCGGCGGAGTCGGCATGGTGACGCTGGTGCTGGGCGCGATTGGCATTGTGAACATCATGCTGGTATCGGTGACGGAGCGCACGCAGGAAATTGGATTGATGAAAGCGCTGGGCGCTACGAATCGGCGAATCTTGATGCAATTTTTTCTGGAAGGCGCATTTCTTACCGCGCTGAGCGGCGGGACCGGCATTGCTATTACTGCTGGCGTGATGGCCATTCTGGCCCAGCTGCCAACGCCTCCGGGCTTTGACCTGCCGCATATTGTGCCGGCATCGGCGGCGGTGGCCGTAGGTTCACTCTCGATTGCAGGTATTGTGGCTGGTTTGTATCCGGCCCGCAAAGCTTCACTGTTGCAGCCGGTAGAAGCGCTGAGAAAGGAATAACCAGATGGTCCACGACTTATTGGGGCAGGCGTATTCGTCCATTAAGCACAATCGGCGGCGCACGGCGCTGACGATGCTTGGCATGGCGTGGGGCATTGCCACAGTGGTAATCCTACTGGCCTATGGCGCAGGATTTGGGCGGGCCATTACGGCAATCTTCTCCACGTTTGGCATGCAGATGATGGGGGTATTTCCCGGACGAACTTCTTTACAGGCCGGCGGAGCCAAGGCCGGAACGCAGATTCGGTTCACCATCGACGATGTGCAGCATTTGCAGGAGCAGATTCCGGTGGTCAGGCATATCTCGCCGGAAGCGTCCTTTGAAACGAACGTGCAGCATGAAAATCGGACCCAGAAATTTAACGTTGGCGGATTTACGCCGGCCATTGTGCCGGTGCGCGCGCTTAAGGCGGAAGAAGGCCGGTTCTACAATGATGCCGACGAGATGCAGCGTTCCCGCGTGGCTGTGCTGGGATCAGACGCCAAGGACAAACTCTTTTCCGGCGAGCCCGCGCTGGGTGAAAGCGTGCGCATTGCCGGGATCAGCTTTGAAGTGATCGGCGTGCTTGAGCCTAAGATGCAGGAAGAAGGGAACGACAACGTAAACGCGATCGTGTACATCCCTTTTTCCACGATGGGAGACATCCGCGACACGCGCTATCTCGACGGAATATGGCTGGATTACGATGGCATGGAATATGACAAGGTCGAGGGCGACATTCGCAGCGTGCTGGGCTTGTACCACGGCTTCAACGGCAAAGACCCGCGCGCGGTCTTTGTCTGGAACACAATGAAGAACCTGAACAACTGGAAGATCATCACCCTGGCGCTGCAGGTCCTGCTGACAGTTATTGGCACGCTCACGCTCGGGATTGGCGGCGTGGGATTGATGAACATTATGCTGGTTTCCGTGACGCAACGCACGCGCGAGATCGGCGTGGAAAAAGCGCTGGGTGCGCGCCGCCGCGACATACTCACGCAGTTTCTGGCTGAAGCCATGGCAATTACATTTGCCGGCGGACTGCTGGGCGTGGCTGTGGCTTACGTCATCTCGTGGATCATCGGGACAATTCCGGTTTACAGCGTGATGGCGAAGAACGCCGAAGCGGGCGATATCCATTTGGCTATTTCGCCCGTGCACCTGCTGGTTTCCACCGGGATTCTGATTGTGGTGGGACTCATCAGCGGAATGCTGCCGGCCATCAAGGCGTCTCGGCTGGATCCGATTGAAGCCTTGCGCTACGAATAGCGACGACGCAGTTAGTCGGCAACTTTGTGCGCCACGCCTTGGAGCACAATGTTCCAGTTCGCGCCGTTATCTTCTGAGGACGTCACTTTAAAAACCTCCGTTTTTGCGTCGGTAAATTTATTCGTGACGCGCACAAACTAACCGTAACAAAAGTACTTTTTAGAACGTTCTAGGTTGCCCGGCGGATCGTCTGCGAGTAGAGCAGCGTACGTTCTTTGAATCCCAGGCGGCGATAGATTTCCACGGCGCGGGTGTTGTCACTGCGGACGGTAAGAAATGGCCGATCACCGCGCCAGCGAATGCGGTCGATCAATCCGCGCACGATGGCCGTTGCATTGCCGCGGCCTTCATGGCTGGGCATCGTAGCCACTGTGGTGATCTCGCGATATCCGGGAAGGTGCAGCCGCAGTCCGCCCATGGCAACCAACTTTCCGTTTTCGCGGATACCCAGGAATTGTCCTAACTTCTGGATGCGCGAGCAAAGCGTGCGTCCGGGCCGCGTTGCGATATAGAGCGCACTCATTTCTGGAACATCGGCGGGAGTAAGCTCAATGACTTCAGGTGTGGCTCCACGTTCTAGAGAGGGCCGGGGCGCTTCTGTTTCGTGAACCATCTGGAGCAGTTCAACGGACCGAACAACATCCCAACCAGTTGGAATCTGAGGCGGCGACGTGAAGTAAAGCGTGACAGGGTCTCGCTGAATGAGCTGTGCGAGCGAGTCAAATGCCATGGCTGTATTGGCAGCCAGCGCGCCGAGCAGCGTCATCTCCGGCTGGAACCTGCGCGCCAGCGCCGACGTATGCGCCAGTTGCGCTTGCTTGGTCGTGAGCGCCGTCCAGACGGCATTATCGAGCGGGAGCATGCGCTAAAGTGTAACCCAGAGATCGGGTCACTTTGGAATGACGGCGAGGGAAGCTAAATCAAATACGTCATCTCGAGCCGCGTTTTGCGAAAGGCGCGCATTCTTCAGCGCCGGAGTCGTGGCGAGAGACCTTGTGCTTTGCCTTCATAAACAGCAAAAACACAAAAGGTCCTTCAGGGCTACTCGCCCGCTGATGAAAACGCGGGCTCGCTAACGCCTTTCAGGATGACGGTCACGGAGAGGATGCAGGCGCGATGTGCGCCTCATAGGCTAGGCGTTCTTCGTCTTCAAGAACGTCCCCTTCTCCAGTTCTTGAAACGCATCTCTCAACTGTTCCTGCGTGTTCATTACGATTGGGCCGTACCAAGCCACCGGCTCCTGCAAGGGTTTGCCCGAAACCAGCAGGAAGCGGATGCCGTCTTCACCGGCTTGCACGGTGACTTCATCGCCGCTGTCAAAGAGGATCAGCGAGCGATTGTCGGCGTGGGAAGGCGGCGCGGTGTCGAGCCAGTTCACGCTCTCGGTCGGAACCGCCAGCGGACCGGAGGCGTTGCAGAACTTCCCTGATCCGCCAAAGACGTAAGCAAACGCGTGGCGCGTGTGTTCCACCGGCAAGGTCTTGCGACGGCCGGGCGCGACTGAGACATCGATATATGTGGGATCGGCGGCGATGCCTTCCACCGGGCCTTTCTTGCCCCAGAAGTTGCCGCAGACCAGGCGGACGTGCGTGCCGTCATCATCAGTAATCTCGGGAATCTCCGCGGCCTTTACTTCCTGATAACGCGGCGGAGTCATCTTGAGGGCCGACGGAAGATTGGCCCAGAGCTGGAAGCCATGCATGCGTCCTGTGGGATCGCCTTTGGGCATTTCTTGATGGATGATGCCACTGCCGGCCGTCATCCACTGCACGTCACCGGCGGCGATGGCGCCGCTGTTGCCCATGCTGTCTCCGTGCTCCACCGTTCCGGCCAGAACGTATGTGATGGTCTCAATGCCGCGATGCGGATGCCAGGGAAACCCGGCCAGATAATCTTCCGGCAGCTCATTGCGAAAATCGTCCAGCAGCAGAAAGGGATCGTAGTCCGTAGTATTGCTGAATCCAAATGCCCTTCGCAGGTG
>DASXJO010000327.1:0-2744 GCA_036497385.1 Candidatus Angelobacter sp.
TGCAAGTGGCGATGCTCCACTATGACATTGGCGAAGTCGGCGAGATGCATCACAATCCGGCCAAGAACGTGCTTTATCTGCGCGCCAGCATTGAAGAGGTTGCGGAGCGGGTAAAGAAATCCCCGCAGGAAGTGCAAACGATTCTGGATTCCGCCAAGAAGAAAATGTACGCTGCGCGGCTGGAGCGCACTACTCCGTTCGTGGATAAAACGGTGTACGTTGGCTGGAACGCACTCTGCATTTCCGCTTATCTCAAAGCGGCGCGTGTGCTGAAAATGGAGGACGCTCGCCGGTTCGCACTGCGCTCACTGGATCGCATTCTCTCCCAAGGCTGGGACGCGAAGCTGGGCTTGCAGCGCGTGCTGGCTTATTCAGACCCACAGGCTGCGAAGCGACGCGTCCCCGGGGTGCTGGAAGATTATGCGTTCACAGCCATCGCGTGCCTGGACGCTTACGAGGCCAGCGCCGACCTGAGCTATTTCCATTTTGCGGAGAAGATTGCCGCGGCCATGGTTGAGCGCTTCCATGATCCGCGTGAAGCCGGCTTCTTTGATATGGCCAGCGGGCCTGACGTGGGCGATGGACTGGTGCTGGGCGCGCTTGCGGCTCGGCGCAAGCCCTTGCAGGATTCACCAACGCCAGCCGGCAATCCCATGGCGGCGATCGCAATGTTACGGCTGCACGCCTATACCAACGATGCCAAGCAGCGTGATGTGGCGGAAGGGACGTTAAAAGCTTTTGCCGGAATTGCCTCGCACTATGGACTGTTTGCTTCAACCTATGGGATCGCGCTGGATATGTATTTGCGCCCCCACACGCAGATAGTGGTTGTGGGCAGTGGAACCAGAGCGGAGCAACTAGAGGCTGCGGCGTTCAAGCATCTATCGTTAAACCAGTCCGTTCTCCATCTGCAGGAAGGTGAAGCGGTGCCGCAGATGCTTCCACCGGCGCTGGCTGAAACCATCCCGAATTTACCGGCGATCAAGAAAGGCCATACCGTCGCGGTGATCTGCAGCGGCTTTAGTTGCAAGCCGCCGATTTCGGAGCCTGCCGAACTGGAGAAGGCGCTGGCAGCTTCGTGATTGGTGCGGTCGCCAAGCTGCGGCGAGCTCTTACATATATCCTTCCAGCACCCCGGCGGCGCGGTTCAGCGCTTCGGTTAGCACTTGCAGTTGAGCGGTCGTGAGTTGCGCGTCTTTCGCGTCGATCGACTCATTCACGCCGGGAATCACCACGGCGGCGTAACCGGTGTATTGTCCGGGCGCATAAATCAGATGCCTGAACCACGGACGGTTAGGCAAGCCCTGCTGCGAGAGCAGCGCGCGCTCAGCAGCAATCAAAACCTGATTGAGCTTGGCTGCATCCTGCGGCGGATTTTTCTGGATGGCCAAAACTTTTGCTCCGGCATTCATGAAGCGCTTTGCGGCGTCGGAGGCTTTGCTGAAATCAGGCGCGTTGGCGCCAAGCATCCGTGTGGCTTTATCGCGCGCGCCATCGATATAAGCGCCGATCTCCTTGCCATAAAGCTCATAGTCATAAGGCAGCACGTCGGCCTGGGACATATGCAGCGCTTCAATGCCAAGGACGCGGGCCATCTCCTGCTCGTAAACGAATGTGGGATCGGCGAACTTCTTGAACCAGTTAAAGTTGTCAAAGGCCGAGTGATAGACGCCATACTGGCCGCTGGAGGTCATGTCAGTGGAAGGGATGCCGAGGTGCTGAATGAAAACGCTATAATCTGAGCCGCTGCCAAGATCGCCGACAGGCACATCATTCTCAACACGGGCGTTGGGCACACGAGCTTGTCCGCTATCAGGGCGGCGCTGCGGCGAGCCCATCTTTTCATCTTTCCAGACGTTATAGAGCATGCCGCCCTTGGGGCTGGGGACAACCTTGGTGACGTCACGGATGAAGCCTTTCAGGCTGGGCACGGCCGATGCACCAAAGTTAGAGCCGGAAACTGCGACATCAAGATTGAAATAGGCGACCGCGTGCGCCAGATCTTTCTCGTGCTCCTCGCCCCACTCAGTACTTCCTATCAATCCCTCTTCCTCTGCGTCCCAGCTGGCAAATACGATTGTGCGGTCTGGTTTCCAGCCGTGCCGCAGCAGATCGGCAAAGCCATGGACGGTCTCCAGCATGGCCGCGGTCCCGCTGTTTGGATCAACCGCGCCGTATACCCACGCGTCGCGATGATTCCCCAACACCACCCATTCGTCCGGATACTTCGTGCCCTTAATTTTCCCGATCACATTCCAGATGGTCCAATACCGATAATTTTGCTTGAGGTGCATCTTCACCTTCACCGGCCCTGGCCCAACGTGATAAGTAAACGGCAGAGCGCCTTGCCAGTCGCGTGGTGTCTCCGGCCCCGCCAGATTTTGCAGGATGGGCTGCGCGTCTCCGTACGATAGCGGCGTCGTCGGAATCTTAGGCATATCCGCTGCTTTCTCCGGCGGCACGCGCTTTGACTCCGGCAGATCAATGGTTGAAGCAAATCCCGGCGTGGTGGGATCGCCCGGATACTTAAACATGTACTGAATCGACCCGCGCTGCACGCCGCTTTCCGGACGCCACGGCCCCTTCGGGTAGACATCGCCCTTGAAATATCCGTCATCAATCGGGTCAGAATAGATAATCACTCCCGCTGCGCCGTGTTCTTCCGCCACAAAACTTTTTACGCCGCGGAAATTATCTCCATACCGGACAATCACGATCTTGCCGCGCACATCGATCTTCAAATC
>DASXJO010000328.1:0-1539 GCA_036497385.1 Candidatus Angelobacter sp.
TAATACGCAGTTGAATTGCACTCAGCCGATTGCAATTTGCTGAAGGCCTGCTTGTAAGTCTTTCCAGCTCTGCTGGTTACATGTTTCCACAATGTAAATTGTTATCGGACGTGGCCATTGTCCTATTTCGCTATTGATTCGTGCAACGATTTCGACTAAAGTTGATTACTTTTGCCTGATTCAGATTTGAGCAGTGTCTAGTGTCTGATGAAAAGGCGGAAAAGAGGACCGGAATTATGGAAGCAGCATTCAGCGGTCAGCATTCAGCAGTCAGCCAGGACCAGAACCAGAACCAGAACCAGGATCAACAGCAAGAGCAAAGGCAGAACCTTCTCACTCCGGAACAGCAGGCGCACACTTTGGCGGTCAAGTTGGCACGCACTTATGAAGAGTTGACGAGGCTGCTCGAGAGGAACCCGGCGATGAAGCGGGAGATAACGCAGGGCACGAGCAAAGAAGACAAGGTTTACCAGAAGCTGAAACAGCGGCTGAACATGGCGGATATGGCGCCGCGTTGTCGATGGGTGAAGCAGGACGGCACGAGCTGCCGGTCTCCGCAGATGAAGCAGCACATCTACTGTTTTGCGCACATGCAGATGGCCGAAGCCAGAACGCTGTTGCTGCTGCTGCCGCCGCCGGAAGACGCCAATGCGATCCAGGTGGGGCTGATGCGGATACAGAAGGCGATGATTGAGGACACGATATCGACGAAGAAGGCAGGGCTGCTGTTGTATTCCATGCAACTGGCGCTGACGAACGTGGGCCAGACGACCTTTGGGAAAGCTAAAGACGAAGAGATGGTGCGGGACACGGTTGATGAGGAAATAGCAATCAGCGAAGAAGCACGAAGCAATCAGCATTCGGCGTTCAGCGAAAGGCAAAACCAACACCAAAGGCCTTTTACCGCAAAGGACGCAGAGGACGCGGAGGAAAACCAAGGCTTACGCGAGAACCAAAACCTTTTCACCGCAAAGAACGCAGAGGACGCAAAGGAAAACCAAGGCTTACCACTGATGAACACTGATGACGCTGATAGGAATGGGTTACCGCGGATGGAGGCGCATGATCGCGGATTGGAGAGTGGGTTCAGGCCTCTGGAATGGAAGCCTACGCCGGATATGTACAGGATGGACACGAAGGAGGGGAGAGAAGCTTACGAGGCGAACTTTGGAACAAAGATCGATGGGACCAAGATCAAGCCAGGGAGCAGCGGCGAGCAAAGGCCGACGCAAGCGGTCATCCCACGAAAAGAACGCTCTGAAACGTACAATTCATCCTTGCGGGATGAACGTCCTAATTCGCTCCGCTCACCCATGCCTAAAGGCATGGGCTTGGGCCCGCGATCCGCAAGCGGACCGCTAGACGCTGACACTGGCGCAGGGTCAGTTCTTCGACCTGAAATGTGCTGCACCCCGAAAATGAGACAGAGATAATATCCCCACTGAGCAGGAAAGGAGCTGCGAGTGGCGAATTTAAAAGGGGTCAAGAAACGTGGGCTGCAGTTTTGGCAGGCCGCGGTGGCGCGGGTACAGGCAGGAG